>JAJZVS010000363.1 GCA_021845555.1 Pseudomonadota bacterium | reverse complement strand
AACAGGTCGCTCTGGTATTCGGGGCGGTTCGGGATATCGGCCATGGGGTTCCCCTGCGGTTCCGGCGTTCGCCGCGGACCCTAGAGATTGCCAGCCGGCCCGGCAAGCTGGTTGACTGCCGCCAACCCGAACCGGAGGAGACCCCACGATGACCGCCGCCCCGCAAGTGACCTACGAAATCCTGGCCCTGCGCTACGGCATTTTCGACGGGCGCAAGCAGTACCAGAACTACATCATGCCGGACGACCACGCGGCGCCCGACCTGCTCGATTTCTTCGTCTTCGCGATCCGCGGCGGCGGGCGCACCATCGTGATGGACACCGGGTTCAACGCCGCCTCCGCGAAGCGGCGCGGGCGGCAGCTGATCTGCACCCCCGATGTCGCGCTGCGCAACGCCGGCATCGATCCCGCCACGGTGAAGGACGTGGTGCTGACGCATATGCACTGGGACCACGCGGGCGGGATGGAATATTTCCCCGCCGCGACCTTCCATATCCAGGCCGAGGAGATGGCCTATTGCACCGGCCCCTGCATGTGCCAGCCCTTCCTGCGCCGCCCGTTCGACGTGGAGGACGTGCAGAGCGCGATTCGTGCTCTCTATGCCGACCGGCTGAAGGTGTACCAGGGCGATACGGAAATCGCGCCCGGCGTCACGCTGCACCTGATCGGCGGGCATTCCGGCGGCATCCAGTCGATCCGCGTGCCGACCGCGCGCGGCTGGGTGGTCCTGGCCGGCGACGCGGTGCATCTGTGGGGCAACATCCGCAAGCGCAACCCGTTCCCGGTGGTGGTCGACGTCGCGCGCATGCTGCGGGGGTTCGAGACGATCGAATCGCTGGCGGACGGGCCGGACCATGTGATCCCCGGCCACGACCCGCTGATCCTCAAGCGCTTCCCGCCGCTCGGGGACAACAAGGAGATCGTGCGGCTGGATCTGCCGCCGGTGGGGTAGGGGGCTACAGCAGCGCCAGGCGCGCGGCGAGCGTCGCCTCCGCCCGGCGCTGCGACTGCGCCGCCAGCCGCACGCCGGCGTTGGCCGCGCCGAAGCCCTGGTAGCCCCGTCGCTCCACCAGTTCGAAGAAGAACCGGTCCTGGAAAGCGGTGGTATAGGCCTGGAAATACTCCCCCGCCTCGTCGCGGTCGTACATCAGGTCCAGCCGTTGCAGCCGTGCCAGCAGCTCGGGCGCCAGATCCAGCCGCGCCGCCAGGTCGTCGTAGTAGTTGGCCGGGATCGGCAGCAGCCGCGCGCCGCGCGCCAGGGCGGCGGCGACCGCGTCCTCGATATCCGCCACCCCCAGCGCCACATGATGCACCCCGGCGCCGGCATAGGCGGAGACGAAACGCCCCGTGCCGGTCTCCCGGCTTTCCGAGATATTGAGCGGCAGGCGGATCGACCGTTCCGTGCTGACCAGCGCGCGCGAGCGGATCAGCCCATAGGGGTCCGGCAGTTCCACCAGCGCCTGCGGGGCGAAGCCGAACACCGCCTTGTAGAACAGCACGAAACTGTCCATCCGCCCGGCGGGCAGCGCCTGCGCCACGTGGTCGAACCCGACCGGCGTGGCGCCCACCGCCTCGCCCAGCGGATCGAGCACGAAATCATCGTCGAAAATCGTCCGCCCGTCGCTGCCGGTTGCCACCAGGAAGATCAGCGTGCCGTCCGGTGCGCGCACCGCGGGCAGGCGCCGCTCGCCCGTGCCGGTGCGTTCGTGCCACGGCGGCGCGAGCAGCGCCTCGGCCCGCGCCTCGGCCCGCGCCGCGTCGTCCACGCGGAACGCCATCGCGCAGACGGAAGGCCCGTGCAGGTGGAAATGCTCGGCCGCGGCGCTGTCGGGTTCGCTGTTCAGGATCAGGTTGGCGCGGCCCTGGCGGTACAGCTCGACCGATTTGGACCGATGACTCCCGGCATAGACAAAGCCGAGCGTGCCGAGGAACGCGGCGAGCTCGGCCCGCGAGGCGGAATCGACGGCGAATTCCAGGAACTCGATCCCGTCGTAGGCGGCCGGCGGCGGCAGCGCGGCGGCGGGCACGCCCGGCCGCGCCTCGGCCTCCAGCAGCACCAGCGAGCGCAGCCCGTCGCGCGCGGTCAGCCGCGCCGGCGCGGCGCGCATCTCGTCGTTGAACACCTCAAGCGAGAGCGGTCCGGCATAGCCCGCCTCCAGCACCTCGGTCAGGAAGGAGGTCACCGGCAACTGGCCCTGGCCGGGAAACAGGCGGAAATGCCGGCTCCAGGACAGCGCGTCCATCGACAGCAGCGGCGCGTCGGCCAGTTGCAGGAAGGCGATCTTCTCCGCCGGCACCTGATCCAGCCCGGCCAGGTCGTCGCCCACCGCGAGCACATGGAAACTGTCGAGCGCGATGCCGAGCGCCGGGTGCGCGGCCTGCGCGACGATCCGCCAGGCGTGGCGCCATCGGTTGACGTGCCGTCCCCAGGCCAGCGCCTCATACGCCAGCCGCATCCCGCGCGCCCCGGCCCGCTGGGCCAGCGCGACCAGATCGGCCGCCGCGCGCGCGTCGTCGGCCAGCGCGGCCGGATCGACGCTGGAACACACCAGCATGAGGTCGGTGCCGAGCGCTTCCATCACGTCGAACTTGCGCTCGGCGCGGTCGAGGTTGCGGGCAAGCCGGGCGGGGTCCACCGCCTCGAAATCGCGGAACGGCTGCCAGATCACGATGGTGAGGCCGAGGTCCTCGGCAATGCGGCGCACCTCGGCGGGGCTGCCGTCGAAGGCCAGCAGATCGGCGTCGAATATCTCCACCCCGTCGAACCCGGCGCGGGCGGCGGCTTCCAGCTTGTCGGGCAGGGCGCCGGAGAGGGTGACGGTGGCGATCGAGCGGGGCAGGCGAGCGGTGGTGGCGGGCATGGCGGCTTCCTCGCGCGGGGTCGCTCGCCCATAGCATCACGACGCCGTCCGCACGAACAGCCGCGACGCCGCCCCGAAGGCAAGGCTCCAGGGCGGCGGGCGCATCAGACGGAAGCGAAGCCGCGCACGGCCTATCCGTTGGAGGGCGGCGCGGCTTTGCCGCCGGCGGGTGTGGCCGGGGTCGCGGCGGCCACCGCGCCGGGCTTCTTCAGCGTCGCCAGGAAGGCGATCAGGTTGGCGCGCTTGGTGGCGTTGTGCAGGCCGCTGTATGGCATCTTGGTGCCCGGCACGATCTTCTGCGGGTGGTTGATGTAGAGATTGAGTTCTGCCGGGGTCCACACCAGGTTCGAGTTCTTGTTGGCGACCGAGTAGGAATAGCCGGGTTCGGCCCCGGTGTGGCGGCCGACCACGCCGAACAGCGACGGGCCGATCTTGTTCACGCCCGGCTTGTCGGAATGGCAGATCGCGCATTGCGAATGGAACACCTGCTTGCCCGCCGCCGCATTGGCGGCATGGGCGGCGCCGGCGGCACCGAAGGGCGCCAACGCCAGCAGGGCGGCGCCGAGCAGCTTCGCACCCGCGCGCATCACGCCGCCTCCCCGCGTGCGGCATCCGGGCGCCGGTCCGGCGTGCCCAGGCGTGCCCAGGCGTGACAGTTTGATCTGATCCATTGTCGTCTCCGTTCCTGATGCTGCCCACAACGGACACCCGCCACCCAGGCGCGTATAAGATTTATCGATCATCAAAAACGTAGGATTTGCC
>JAJZVS010000362.1 GCA_021845555.1 Pseudomonadota bacterium | reverse complement strand
TCGGCCGTGTGCTCCTCCGATGTCGGGGCGGGCGGCGGCGGAGGCGGCGGCGGCGGGGGCGGCGGCGCGAATTCGTTGGGATTCGGCTGCGGCTTGTGCGCGGCCGGCGGCGCCGGCGTCGGCGCCTCGGTCGCGGCCGGGGCGGGCACCTTCCCGGGTTTCGGCGCGCGCATGACCGGCCCGACCTTGCCCTCGAACACCATATCGACCGCCGTTTCGGGCGGCGGCGCCGGCGGAGTCAGGAACGGCAGGCCGAACACCAGCACCAGCAGCGCCACCAGATGCAGCGCGGCCGACAGCGCCGCGCCGCGGCGCAGCTCCGGTTCCAGCTCCGGCGGCGTCAATCCGGCCCACATGACGCCACCCGCTCAGCCTGGCTTGCGGGGCTGGACGGGCGCGGCCGGGGCGGGCGTCGCGCCGGTGGCCGGCCCGCCCGCGGGCTGCTGCGCCAGCAGCGCCACCTTGGTGAACCCGCCCTGCGCGATCGTGCCCATCACCTGCATCACCAGCCCGTAGGAAATCGCCTGATCGCCACGCACGAAGATCCGCCGCGTCGGATCGCCCGCGGCGATCGCCTGGAGCTTCGCCACCAGCTCCGGCAGCTCCACCTGCTGGTTCTGCAGGAAGATCTTGCCCTGCGCGTCGATCGACACGGTCAGCGGCTGGCTGTCCGAATTGAGCGGCTTGGCGTCCGTCTTCGGCAGATCGACCGACACGCCGGAGGTCATCAGCGGCGCCGTGACCATGAAGATGATCAGCAGCACCAGCATCACATCGACCAGCGGCGTGACGTTGATCTCGGCAAGCGGCCGGTAGCGGCGGCGCCCGTTCCCGCCGGAGATCGGGGACATCGCCATGGCTCAGCCCTTCTCCTCGCTCTGACGCGACAGGATGGCGCTGAATTCGGCGCCGAAGCCCTCCAACCGCGCCGCGAAGCGCGCCAGATCCGTGCTGATCTTGTTATACGCCAGCACCGCCGGGATCGCCGCCACCAGACCCATCGCGGTGGCGAACAGCGCCTCCGCGATGCCGGGCGCGACCACCGCGAGGTTGGTGTTGTGCATCTGCGCGATCGCCGAGAAGCTGTGCATGATCCCCCACACCGTCCCGAACAGGCCGATGAACGGAGCGGTCGCGCCGACCGAGGCGAGGAAGATCATCCACCGCTCCAGCCGGTCCATCTCCCGCTGCACGGTGACGGTGATCGCCCGATCGATCCGCTCGCGCACGCCCGAGCGGGCGATATCGACGCCGGCGATGCGGGCGCTGCGGCGCCACTCGGCCATCGCCGCGCCGAACACCGCCGCCATCGGGTGCGCCGGGCGGGTGCCTTCCTGGTCGAACAGCTCGTCCAGACTGCCGCCCGACCAGAACCGGTCCTCGAACGCGTCGGCCTCCTTGTTGACCCGGCGCAGGCTCGACCACTTCTCGAACACCACCGCCCAGACCCAGACGCTGGCGCCGAGCAGGCCCAGCATGACCAGCTTCACCAGGAGCTCGGCCTGCATGAACAGGCCCCAGAGCGACAGACTGCCCCCCGCCGTTCCCAGGTTCACCGCATCGACTGCCCGATCCACCACCCACTCCTCAGTTCAACTCCGGCGGCTGTGCCGCCCGATCTCGATCCCAGCCGGGCGGCCGCGCCGCCCTGTCTTCATTCCAGCGGGGCGGCCGCGCCGCCCTGTCTTCGTTCCAGCGGGGCGGCTATGCCGCCGGTTCCGCGTCCCGCAGCATGCCCAGCAGCCCGTCCCGCCAGCGCGGCGGGATGCGCGCCGGCCGGCTGCCGCCGGGCGGCACGCAGGCCAGTTCAACGTCCAGCACCGCGCAGGACCCCTCCGCCCCGCGGACGTCCTGGCGCAGCAACACGCTGGCGCCGCGGACGGCAAGGGGCTCGGTCACCACCACCAGCGACTCGTCGAGCCTGGCCGGGCGCAGATAGTCCACTTTGATGCGGCGCACCACGAACATCAGGTTGCGCTCGGCCAGCATCTCGGCATGGGGGATGCCCCGCGCGCGCAGGGCTTCGGTGCGGGCCCGCTCGGCGAAGCGCAGATAATTGGCATGATAGACGACGCCGCCCGCGTCGGTGTCCTCATAGTAAACGCGCACGGCATAGCGATGCGCGCCTGCCGCGCCGGTGGCCGGGGGATTGCCGTTCATTCAGCCTCCGCCCCGAACTCTGCCCCAGGCTCCCCCCCGGGCTCCGCGGCCTCCCGCGCCAGCAGATCGAGCTGACCGGGCTGCCCCGCCGGCGGAGCGAGGCCCAGATGCCGCCAGCCGGCCAGACCCAGCATCCGCCCCCGGCTGGTGCGCAGAATGAGCCCCTCCTGGATCAGGAACGGCTCGATCACGTCTTCGAGCGTATCGCGCGCCTCCGACAAGGCGGCGGCCAGCGTTTCCACCCCGACCGGGCCGCCGGCGTGATGCTCGGCGATTCGCCGCAGGTAGCGCCGGTCCATCGCGTCCAGCCCGGCGCTGTCCACCTCCAGCCGGGTCAGCGCCGCGTCCGCCATCCGCCTTCCGACCTCCGCCACGCCGTCCACCGCGGCGAAATCGCGCACCCGGCGCAGCAGCCGCCCGGCGATCCGCGGCGTGCCGCGCGAGCGCGCCGCGATCTCCGCCGCCCCGTCCGGCGTCAGCGCCAGCCCCAGGATCGCCGCCCCGCGCCGCACGATCACCTCCAGCTCCGCCGCCGTGTAGAACACCAGCCGCAGCGGGATCCCGAACCGGTCGCGCAGCGGCGTCGCCAGCAGCCCCGCCCGCGTGGTCGCGCCCACCAGCGTGAACGGCGGCAGGTCGATCCGCACCGACCGCGCCGACGGGCCTTCCCCGATGATCAGGTCGAGCTGGAAATCCTCCATGGCCGGGTAGAGCACTTCCTCGATGGCAGGCTGCAGGCGATGGATCTCGTCGATGAACAGCACGTCCCTGGGCTGGAGATTTGTCAGGATTGCGGCGAGGTCCCCGGCCCGCTGGATCACCGGCCCGGACGTCGCGCGGAACCCCACCCCCAGTTCGCGCGCCACGATCTGCGCCAGCGTGGTCTTGCCGAGGCCCGGCGGGCCGTGCAGCAGCACGTGATCCAGCGCCTCCGCCCGCGCCGCCGCGGCGGCGATGAACACCGCCAGATTCTCCCGGCTCGCCTTCTGGCCGATGAACTCGGCCAGCCGCTGCGGCCGCAGCGAGGCCTCCGCCGCGTCCTCCTCCCGCCGCGCCGGGGAGACCGCGCGATCGGCATCCCCGCTCACGCCGCCAGTTCCTTCAGGCTGTCACGGATCACCGCGTCCAGCGTCGCCTCCGGCCCGAGCCGGTCCAGCACCCGCGCCACCGCCGGCTGCGCCTCCCCCCGGCGGTAGCCGAGGTTGACCAGCGCCGACAGCGCGTCCTCCGCCACCCCCGGCGCCACAGAAGGCGGCAGCGGCAGCCCGGCGGTGGCCGGCATCGCCCCGGCCTTCTCCCGCAGTTCCGTGAGCAGCCGCACCGCCAGCCGCGGGCCGACGCCCTGGGCGCGCGTCAGGCTGGCGCGGTCGCCGGCGGCGATCGCCGCCACCAGCTCGCGCGGGGCCAGCGCGGACAGGATACCGAGCGCCACCTTGCCGCCCACCCCCTGCACCGTGGTCAGCAGGC
>JAJZVS010000361.1 GCA_021845555.1 Pseudomonadota bacterium | reverse complement strand
TATGACCGCGTGCGCAGCTTCCTTGTCCGGCGCCACAAGATGCCCTCGCGAAGCATCGGGCCGTTCAGCATGGAGGCGGTGTTCGGCGCGCTCGGCGTGCCGAGGCTGCGTCACTGCCGGCGACCGGAGGCGAGGTCGTGAGCCTGCCGTGAAGCCAGTCGGAAAGCCGGATGCGGGAAATCCGCGCGTCCGGTTTGATGAGCGGGGAGGGGAAACGGACCGCGTAGGCGGAACCGCGCCCTTCCTCGACTCTACTGGTTGAATCATTCTTCCGCCCGGGGGCCGGTCCGGATCGGGCGTGGGTCAGGCCCGGATCAGCCCCGCCATCGGCGCCGCCGCCGCGCTGGCGGGAAACACGCGGGCCAGCCCGTCCGGTCCCAGGCCGAGATGCGCCGCCAGCACGCCCTTGGCCACCGATCGCAGGTCGGTGGTGGGCATGAGATCGCGGTTCTGGAACAGCCGCCCGGCGCCGAGCCCCGGCCAGTCCGCCACCACCCGCCCGCCCGCCACCGCGCCGCCGGCGAGGAACGCGACCGTTCCGGTGCCATGATCGGTGCCGCCGGTGCCGTTCACCCGCGCGGTGCGACCGAACTCGGTCATCGCCAGCACCGCGGTCTGGCGCCACGCCTCCGGCCCGAGCGCGCCCTGCAACGCCGCCAGCCCGCCATCGAGCGCCGCCAGCATGTAGCGCAGCCGCGGCACCTGGCTCACGTGCGTGTCCCAGCCGTCCAGTTCCAGCGCCGCGATCCGCGGCCCGTCCGGCCGGGCCAGCAGGGTGCCGGCGGCGGTGGCGAGGGCGGCGAACCCATGGTCCTTTCCGCCCGGATGCGGCCGAACCCGTCCGGCGCCGCCGAGTGCGGCATCGGTGAAGCCCTGTTCGCGCAGCCCTTCGGCCAGCGCCGGGCCGATCACCGGATCGGCGGCGGCGAGCGCCGCGGCGCGGTCGTACAGATCGGGCGAGACTGGCCCGAAACCCGCCGGTGCCCAGCTTCCCACCTTCGCCGCCCCGCGCAGCAGCAGCGGGATGTCGATGCCGACCGCCATCGCGGTGCCGGCCACCGGCGCCGGCACCGGCGGCGGCAGCGCGGCCACCACGCGGTTGAGCCAGCCGCTGTCCAGCCGGTGGTCGGCGCCGCTTTCCAGATCGTCCTGCGCCTCGAAATGGCTGCGCACCCGCCAGGGGCCGGCGACCGCGTGCACCGGCAGGAAACTGCCGGCCCGGTAAAGCGCGTATGCGTGGACCAGCGCCGGGTGCAGCCCATAAAACCCGCCGAGGTCGCGCAGCCCGCCGGCCTGCCCCGGGCCCGGGCCCAGCAGCGCCCCGCGCAGCCCGGCCAGCGCCGGGTCGCCGTAGGGCACCACCGCCGACATCCCGTCCAGCGCCCCGCGCAGGATCACCACCACCAGCCGCCGCGGCCCCGGCGCGGCGGCCAGCGCGAGCGAGGCGCGGCCGAGGCTGACCGCCGATCCCAGTCCCAGCAGCGTTGCCCGTCGGGTGATCCGCATCTCAGCGCCTCTGGAATTCGGGGGAGGACAGCAGCAGGGCCAGCGCGTCCCGGCGCGACCCGGCCCGGGCGATCGCGGTGCTCGTCACGGGCCGCAAGCGCGGGCCCAGCGCGGCGTCGGCGACGGCGGAGGGATCGTGCGGCACCCTCCCGGCGATGGCATAGGCAAACTCGACCCGGCGCAGCATCGCTTCCGGCGCGGCCCAGTCGGCGGCGCGATCGCCCCAGCCGTTCGGTTGCGGCGCCGCCCAGAGCGGCTGGCCGAGCAGGCGCAGCGCATAGAGGGCGGGTTTCGGCGCCTGCCCCACGTCGAGCGCCCGCAGACTGGCGATCAGCAGGTCCTGCGGGGACCGCAGCTTGGTGCCGGCCCGCCAGGCGCCGGGAAGCGCCACCACCGCGGCGCTCGCGGCGCCGAGATCGCCGCCGGTTCCGGCCAGCACGCCGGCGATGCGGGCCACGTCGGCGGGCGGTGGATCGTCGGCGACGAAATGGCGCACCATCTCGCGGGCGAGATGCGCATGGGTGGCGGGGTGGTTGGCGAGGAAGCGCAGCGCGGCGATGCCGCCTTCCTCGCCGGGCGGGAAGCGCCGGCCCAACAGGTCGTGCGCTCCCGGTTCGTGGGCGAAGCGGCGGAACAGGAACCCCGGCGGATCGCCGGCAAAGTTGATCGACCAGCCGGTCAGTATCGCGGCGTAGCTGGTGACGTCCGTCTGGGTGAAGCCGGAACCGAGGCCCACCGTGTGCAGCTCCAGGCTTTCACGGGCCAGGTTCTCGTTCAGCCCGCGCCCGGTGCGCCGCCCGACCGGGCTGTCGGGGCCGATCGAGGCGGCGTTGTTCAGGTAGATCAGCATCGCCGGATGGCGCATCACCGCCAGCAGCATGTCGGCGAACCGGCCGGTGACGTGCGGGCGGATCGCCGCGGCGATGAACGGCCCGACCAGCCCGCCGAGCGGCCCGCCGCGCAGCGAGACGGTGAAGTGGTTGGCCCAGAACCACACCAGACGCTCGCGGAACGGCGCCGGGGTGGTGAGCGCCCAGGACAGGAACGCATGCGAGTCGCGCAGGAACAGCCCGCGCGAGAGGGGCGGTTTCGGCTTCTCCCGCCGGTCGGTGCGCAGCGCGATCAGCCCGGCGGCGGTGTCGGGCGCGGGGGCACCGGCCGGGCCAGGCTCGCGAAGTTGATCGAGCGCCCAGCCGCGCGGATCGGTGGGGAGCGGCTCGCTTCCCCGTCGTCCCAGCCCGAAGCGCGCGAGGGCTTGGAATGCTGCCGTGTCCATGGCGTGGACCCTACCGGCGGCGCTTGTATCGGAGGGTGACGAAGGGCAACGCCGCGGACGCATGGAAGCCTTGCGAGGCTTAACGAGACCTTGCAAAACCGGCCGCGTTGTCGCACATGGGCGCCAGTTCAGATCACCGGCCGCCGCACGGCCGGCCACTTCGGGCGCGCCCAAGCTGCCCTCCGGGTCCGGGGGGCCTTGTCGCGCCCGTCGTGCTATGGAGACGAAGGTAATGCCCGCCACCGACCTCGCCAAGCTCCGCAACATCGGCATCACCGCGCATATCGACGCGGGGAAGACCACCACGACCGAGCGGATCCTGTATTACACCGGCGTCTCGCACCGGATCGGGGAGGTGCACGACGGCAACACCACCACCGACTACATGGAGCAGGAGCGGGAGCGGGGGATCACCATCACCTCCGCCGCGGTGACGTGCGAGTGGAAGGACCACCGCATCAACATCATCGACACCCCCGGGCACATCGACTTCAACATCGAGGTGAACCGCTCCCTGCGGGTGCTGGATGGCGCGGTGTTCATCATCGAGGGCGTGGCCGGCGTGCAGCCGCAGTCGGAAACCAACTGGCGCCTGGCCGACCGCTATAACGTCCCGCGCATCATCTTCATCAACAAGCTGGACCGCACCGGCGCCGATTTCTTCCGCGCCTTCGCGACGCTGAAGGAGAAGCTCGACATCGTCGCGCTGGCGCTGCAGCTGCCGATCGGGATCGAGGACAAGTTCCTCGGCGTGGTCGATCTGGTGCGGATGAAGGCGATCGTCTGGGAAGGCGGCGAACTGGGCGCCAAGTTCCACGACGAGGAGATCCCTGCCGAGCTGCTGGAT
>JAJZVS010000360.1 GCA_021845555.1 Pseudomonadota bacterium | reverse complement strand
AGCGGACCTGCGCTGGAACAATAACGCGGCAAGGAGGAAACATGCTGGCACGCGCGCTTCGCCTCGGGCTGGTCCTGCTGCCGATGCTGGCGGCCGGCGGGGCAACCAGCGGGGCAACCAGCGGGGCAACCGGCGGGGCGGCCGGTGGGGCGGCCAGCGCGGCTGTGACCGCCCCCGGTCCGCCCGTCGCCACCCCGGCCTGTCCGGATGCGGGGGAGTATGCCGTCAGCGACGAATCGTTGCCGGCCCTGGCGGCGGCGCTCCGCTCCGCCGCGCCGGTGGAGATCCTGGCGATCGGCAGCGCGAGCACCGCCGCCGCCGACGGATATCCGCACCACATGCTGGCGGCCTTGCGCGCGGCGCGTCCGGGCATCGTGTTCCACCTGACCGTGCGGGGCGCGCGCGGCCTGCTGGCGGACGAGACCCTGGCCTTGCTGCAGGCGGCGCTGCACGAACGGCGCGCCCCGCTCGTGCTGTGGCAGGTCGGCACGGTGGATGCCGTGCGCGGGGTCCGGCCGGAGGCGATGGCCGATGCGCTGGAGGCCGGGGCGGCGGCGGTGACGCGCCAGGGCGGCGATCTGGTGCTGATCGATCCGCAGTACAGCCGGTTCCTGGAAGCCAATGTCGATCTCGATCCGTACCAGCAGGCGATCGCCGCGGTCGCGGCCCAAGGCGGCGTGGTGCTGTTTCATCGCTTCGCGCTGATGCGCGACTGGGCGGATGCCGGTACGCTCGACCTCGAACGCGCCGCGCCGAAGGCGCGGGCGGCGGTGGCGGCGCGGCTGGCGGACTGCGTCGGCACGGCGCTGGCCCGGTTCGTGCTGTCCGGGGCGGGCGGGAAGTGACGGCGGGCGCGCACTGACGGCGGCGGCTATATCGTCCGCGCCGGCGGGATTTTGATACAGGTCAATGCGCTCGCGGGCGCCGCCGATCAAACCGATGGTGCACCGGTAGCCCGTGGCCTGCCCGAACGGGGGAGCAAGCGGCCGGGTCGCAACCCACGGAGGTCGTCATGGCACCCATGCGCCTGTTCACGCCAGCTTGCCTCGGTCTCGGCCTCGCGCTGGCAGTCTCCGGTTGCACCAACCCCTATGATCCGGGCCAGCGCGCGATCGGCGGCGGCCTGATCGGCGCCGGCACCGGGGCGGCGATCGGCGGGCTGGCCGGCGGAGGGCGAGGGGCGGCCACCGGCGCCCTGGTCGGCGGCGCGGTCGGCGCCGTCGGCGGGGTGGTGACCACGCCACCGCCTCCTGCTTACGGGCCGCCGCCCTATGGCGGCTATCCGCCGGCGCCGCAGGCGACGTGGTCCCCGGACATGGTCTGGCTGCCCTCGCCGGGCATCTATGTGGGCGTCGGATCCTCCTATCCGCTCTTCTATTACGGCAACAACTATTACTATTCCTATAACAACTATTGGTATTACGGACCGAGCTACCGCGGCCCCTGGCAGCCGCTGCGGGCGCCGCCGCCGCCGCTGCGCGCGTTCCGGCCCGGCGACTGGAACGCCTATCAGGCCCGCGCCCGCAGCCACTATCCGGCCGATCCGAACTGGCGGCATTTCCGGCCGCGCTGAACGGCGCCGTCCGTCCCCGCGCCGGTGCGCCGGCACGATGTGACTTGCGCCCTGCGGCGGGCTACGCTTCGGCCCCGCGGGAACGACCCGTCGTCAGGACAGGGCCAGGACAGGGCCAGGAAAGGGAGGGACAGGATGCCGGCCGTCGCGCTCAACCACTACACGATCCGCGTGCAGGACCTCGAACGCACCAAGGATTTCTACGAGGACATCGTGGGCCTGAAGGCCGGCGACCGGCCGCCGCTGACCTTCCCCGGCTACTGGCTCTATTGCGGCGGGGAACCGGTGGTCCATCTGATCGGCTACCGGCCCGAGGACCCGCCGATCGCCGGCGCGCCGGAGACCGGGCGGCTCGATCACATCGCCTTCCACGCCCATGACCTGCGCCTGATGAAGGACCGCCTGGCCGCCAACGCAGTCCGCTACGAGGAACGCGTGCTGCCGCGGCTGAACATGACCCAGCTGTTCTTCAAGGACCCCGACGGGGTGACGATCGAGTTCAATTTCCCCGCCGAAGAAACGGTCTGACCCGCCGCGCTCTCCCGCCGCCGCGCGCGGCGGGGGCGCTCTGGCGGGGGTGACGCACGACCCCGAAGGATGCCCCGAAGGATGCCGACCAACCAACTCGACCTGCTCGCCGATCTCATTGCCCGCGCCCGTTCCGCCGGGGCGGAGGCCGCGGACGCGGTACTGGTCGCCGGCACCGCGCTGTCGGTGCAGCGCCGCCTCGGCCGCACCGAGCATGTCGAACGCGCGGAGGGGCGCGATCTCGGGCTGCGCGTGTTCGTCGGGCAGAAATCGGCGATCGTCTCCTCCAGCACCATCGATCCCGCCGGGTTCGCCGATCTGGCCGCGCGCGCGGTGGCGATGGCCCGCGTGGTGCCCGACGATCCCTATGGCGGCCTCGCCGACACCGCCGCGCCGCCGGCGACGCTGGACCTCGACCTCGACGACCCCGCCGAGCCGGACACGGCGGCACTGCTCGCCCGTGCCGCCGCCGCCGAGGAGGCGGCGCTGGCGGTGGCGGGCGTGACCAATTCCGAAGGCGCGGAGGCCGGCTTCGGCCGCACCGAAATGGCGCTGATGACCTCTGCCGGCTTCGCCGGGCGGGCGGTGCGGAGCAGCCACTCGGTCTCCGCCACCGCGCTGGTGGGCAGCGGCACCGGCATGCAGCGGGATTACGACTATCATTCGACCGTGCATCTGGCCGATCTCGACGATCCGGCGAAGATCGGCCGCAGCGCGGGGGAACGCGCGGTGCGCCGGCTGCACCCGATCCGCCCGCCGACCGCGAAACTGCCGGTGGTGTTCGACCCGCGCGTGGCGGGCAGCCTGCTCGGCCATTTGTCCGGCGCGATCAACGGCGCGGCGATCGCCCGCGGCACCTCCTTCCTGAAGGACAAGATGGGGGAGCGCATCTTCCGCCCTGGCGTGTTCGTGCATGACGACCCGCGCCGGGTGCGCGGCCTGCGCTCGCGCCTGTTCGACGGCGAGGGGACGCCGACCGCGCCGCGCGCGCTGATCGAGGACGGAAGGCTGACGACCTGGCTGCTCGATTCCCGCGCCGCGCGGCAACTGGGCCTGCGCTCCACCGGCCACGCCGCGCGCGGCACCGGCGGGCCGCCGTCGCCGTCCCCGTCCAATCTGTATCTCGCCGCCGGCGCGCTGAGCCCCGATGCGCTGATCGCCGATATCCGGCTCGGTCTTTATGTGATCGAGATGATCGGCATGGGCGTGAACGGCGTCACCGGCGATTACAGCCGCGGCGCGGTGGGGTTCATGATCCGCGACGGCGTGCTGGCCGAGCCGGTGGCGGAGATCACGATCGCCGGCACCTTGCCGGCGATGTTCGCCGAACTGGTGCCGGCAAACGACCTGACGTTCCGCCGCGGCACCGACGCGCCGACCGTGCGGATCGAGGGGATGACGCTGGCCGGGGCCTAGCCCGGATTTCTCACAGGATCGCGGCGCGATGGCGAAGGGATTTGTCGTGTCAGGGGTTTTGCGCGACGCGCCCGATACAGGCCGTATCGGCAAGGAGCGCAAAGCCCCTGACGCGGCAAAGACCGAGCCAG
>JAJZVS010000359.1 GCA_021845555.1 Pseudomonadota bacterium | reverse complement strand
GACACCAGCTTCGACCTGATCGTCCTCGGCGGCGGCCCCGGCGGCTATGTTGCCGCCATTCGCGCCGCCCAGCTCGGCATGAAGGCCGCGGTGGTGGAGCGCGAGCACCTCGGCGGCATCTGCCTCAACTGGGGCTGCATCCCGACCAAGGCGCTGCTGCGCACGTCGGAGATCAACCATCTGCTGCACCACCTGCCGGAGTTCGGCTTCGCCGCCGGCCCGGTGCCCGGCTTCGACCTGGCCGCGGTGGTGAAGCGCTCGCGCGGCGTGGCGAAACAGCTGTCCTCCGGCGTCGCCCATCTGTTGCGCAAGAACAAGGTCACCGTGTTCGACGGCGAGGGCAAGCTCGCCGGCAAGCACACGCTGGCGGTGTCGAAGGCCGGCAAGCTGGTCGCGACCTTGACCGCGCCGCACATCATCCTCGCCACCGGCGCCCGCGCCCGTCAGCTGCCGGGGATCGAGGCGGACGGCAAGCTGATCTGGACCTACAAGGAAGCGATGGTCCCGCCGGCGATGCCGAACTCCCTGCTGGTGATCGGCTCCGGCGCCATCGGCATCGAATTCGCCAGTTTCTATCGCAACATGGGCGCCGAGGTCACGGTGGTCGAAGTGCTCGACCGCGTCCTGCCGGTGGAAGACGCCGACATCTCCGCCTTCGCGCACAAGGCGTTCGAGAAGCAGGGCATGAAGATCCTGACCTCGGCCGCCGTGAAGGGCGTGCAGAAAGCCGCCGACAGCGTCACCGTCACCATCGAGCAGGGCGGCAAGAGCCAGGAGATCACGGTCGATCGGGTGATCTCCGCCGTCGGCATCGTCGGCAATGTGGAAAATCTCGGCCTGGAAGGCACCGGCGTGAAGGTCGATCGCACGCATGTGGTGATCGACGGCTACGGCCGCACCGGAGAACCCGGCGTCTATGCGATCGGCGACCTCGCCGGCCCGCCCTGGCTCGCGCACAAAGCCAGCCATGAAGGTGTGATCTGCGTGGAAAAGATCGCCGGCCTCCCCGACGTGCATCCGATGGACACGCGCAACATTCCCGGCTGCACCTATTGCCGCCCGCAGGTCGCCTCGGTGGGGCTGACCGAGGCGCGGGCCAGGGAAGCCGGCTACGAGCTGCGCGTCGGCCGCTTCCCCTTCATCGGCAACGGCAAGGCGATCGCCATGGGCGAGCCGGACGGGCTGGTGAAGACCGTGTTCGATGCGAAAACCGGCGAATTGCTCGGCGCGCACATGGTCGGCGCCGAAGTCACCGAGATGATCCAGGGCTACACCATCGCCCGCACCCTGGAGGCCACCGAGGCCGATCTCATGCACACGGTGTTTCCGCACCCCACCATCAGCGAGACGATGCACGAGGCGGTGCTGGACGCATACAAGCGGGCCATCCACTTCTGATACAGCGCGCTCAGAACCCCGCGCCCGGTTCGGCCAGGTAGGCCAGTTCGTCGGGCGTGCTCGCGCGCCCCAGTGCCGCGTTGCGATGCGGGTAGCGGCCGAAGCGGCGGATCACGTCGCGGTGGCGGCGCGCATACTCGGCCACCGAGGCCCCCTCGATCGGCGGCAGCGCCTCGCACAGGGCCACCGACAGATCCTGGTCGGCCAGGTCCTCGGCATGCATGACGGGCAGATACAGGAACACGCGTTCGATCGGCGTCAGCCCCCTATCGAACCCGCGTTCCAGCGCGGCGCCGGCCAGCGCGCGGGCGCGCGGATCGGCGGCGAACGCCTCGGCCTGGCCGCGGAACAGGTTGCGCGACAGTTGGTCGAGCAGGATCAGCAGCGCCAGCACCCCGCGCGGCGTCTCCGCCCAGGCGTCATGGGCGCCGGCCAGAGCCGCCTCCCGCACCGGGGCGAAGCGGGCGCAGGCGGCATCGAACGCCGCATCCTTCAGGAACCAGATCTTGCGCCAGACCGGCGGACCCGCCCCGAACCAGAAGTCCAGCACCGCCGCCGCGGTCGCGTCCATCGGCGCTACTTGCCGGGCGGCAGCGTATCGACCGGCAGGGCGGTTGCCGTCACCTGCCCGCCCGCGGCGCGCGCCGCCGCGATCGCCGCTTCCAGCCGGTGCAGATAGTTCGTCGCGGAGTCCTCGATATTCGCGGGCGGATGGGTGCGCAGCAGCGGCACGGAGGACACCACCGCAATGATCATGTCGGTGCCGTAGGGCGGCCCGACCTCCCACAGCGGCTCGCGCGGGCCGCCGTCGCCGAGCGCGAGTTGCCGCTCGGGGCCGAGAACCCGGCCGGGCACGGCCGCGAAATTTTGCGCCGGGTCGGCGACCGTCGGGTAGAGGTGCACCACCGAACCGTCGTGCCCGAGATAGTCCACCCGCGCGTAGCCGGCGAAGCGCGGCATGGTCAGGCGCGGCAGGATGCGCGCGCCGTCGTGCAGCGTCGTCTGCCCCCCGGCGAGCCGCAGCCGCAGCCCCAGCGCGGGGGCGCCGGCCAGCGGAGAGATCGGCCGCAGCAGGGACAGGGCCGGGCAGAACACCGGCTGCAACGCCTGCACCCGCCAGTCCATCGGATGCGCTCCGGCGATGCCGGTCAGCGTCGTGCGCAACGACGCCGCGGCATCCTGGCCCGCAAGCCCGGTCACCGTCACGTCGCCATTCTGGGCAACGGCGGGATCCACGAGCGCGCAGGCGTTGGCGCCGATCGCCGCCGCGAGTTGCGCGCGCAGCGCGGCGGGGCTGAACGCCGGCGCGCTCGGCGGCGCCGGCACCGGTGGGGCGACAGCGGCGGGGGAAGCGGCGGGCTGGGTCGCCGCGACCGGCGGCGGCGCGGGTTTCGGCAACACCGCGACCGGCGCCGGGGCGGGCGGTGGCGCGGCCACATGCGTGACCGGCGCCGGTGTCGGCGTGCGCGACAGGAACCACCAGGCCCCGCCACCGGCCAGGAGCAACACGCCGAGCACGGTTCCCAGGATCGCCGCCATCGGGCGCGGGCGCGCGGCCGCGGCGGTCGTGCCGGGCCCGACGGCCGGGGTGGCCGGCGGCGGCCCGTCGGCCGGCCGCATCACCTGGGTCGCGCCGGTGCGCGAGGGAGCGATCATGGTCGCGTCGCCGTCCGCGACGGCAGCCTCGGCCGGGGCGGCCAGCGCAGCGCGGATCGCCGCGGCAAAGGCGGACGCGGACGGATAGCGATCCTCCGGCCGCTTCGCCATCGCCCGGCGCACCACCGCATCCAACGCCGCCGGCGCGGTAACGGACAGGGCGGACGGTGCCGGCGGATCGGTATTCAGCACCTTGTGCATGATCGCGGTGACGCTGCCCTCGAACGGGCGCTCGCCGGTCAGCAACTGATAGAGCAGCACGCCCGAGGAATAGATGTCGGTGCGCGGATCGACCACCTGGCCCATGAACTGCTCGGGCGACATATAGGCGGGCGTGCCCAGCACCGTGCCGGCCTGGGTCATGTTGCTGCTCTCGATCCGGGCGATGCCGAAATCGGCGATCTTGCCCTGGCCGCCACTGGTCAGCATCACGTTGGCGGGCTTGATGTCGCGGTGCACCACGCCGCGGTCGTGGCTGAATTGCAGCCCGGCCAGCAGGTCGTCCATCACCCGCTGGATATCGGGCAGGGCGAAGCGTTCGTGCTTGTCGAGCAACGACTTCAGCGTCGGCCCATCGACGTATTCCATCACGATATAGGCGACGTCGGCGGTTTCGCCGTAGTCGTAGATCGCGACGATGTTGGGG
>JAJZVS010000358.1 GCA_021845555.1 Pseudomonadota bacterium | reverse complement strand
CCGATCGGCTGCGGCGACGCGCCGGTGTTTCCGGGCGACGTGATGGTGGGCGACGCGGACGGGGTGATCGTGCTGCCCGCGCATCTGGCCGACGAACTGGCGAACGAGGCGGTGGCGATGACCGCCTACGAGGATTTCGTGAGCGAAAAGGTGCGCGCGGGAGCTTCGATCACCGGGCTCTATCCCGCGACCGATCCCGCGAACCTGACGGAATTCGCCGCCTGGCGGGCAAAAAACGGGCGCTGACCGCCGCATAGACCCGAAATCCTGCGGATTGCGGGCCTGTCGGTTCCCACCGGCGGAGCCTCCCCTCCGGGAATGAAGCCGCGCGGCCGCCCTTCTCCCCTCCCGCAAGGGGAGGGGACGGGGGAGGGGTGCCAGCGGCATCCAGGATCGGGGCGCTCGCACCCCTCCCCCAGCCCCTCCCGCAAGGGGAGGGGAGATGATTGTTCAGCGTCGCGCCAGCACCTCGGGGTTGACGACGTTGATCGGGGTACCGGCGGCGTAGGCCACGATCTGGTCGAAGATATCCGAGAATTGCAGCTGGTATTCCTCCCGCGTGACGTAGCCGATATGCGGCGTGCAGAGGCAGTTGGGCAGCGCGAACAGTGGGTGCGTCAGCGCCGGCTCTTGCTCGTAGACATCCACCGCCGCGAAGCCGGGGCGGCCGGCGCGCAGCGCCGCCTCCAGCGCGCCCGGTTCGACCAGGCCGGCGCGGCTGGTGTTCACCAGCATCGCGTCGGGCTTCATCCGTGCAAGCAGGGCCGCCGTCACGATGCCGCGCGTTGGCGGCACCAGGCGCATGTGCAGCGTCACGATATCGGCGCGGCCATACAGGTCCTCGGCGCTGTCCGCGACCGCGTGGCCCTGCGCCCGCGCGCGGGCGCGAGACTCCTCGCGCGCCCAGACCAGCGTGTTCAGGCCGAAGGCGCGTCCCACGTTGGCCACCTCGGTCGCGATGCGGCCGTAGCCGTGCAGGCCGAGGACCTTGCCGCGCAGCGTGTGGCCCATGCCCCATTGCCATTTTCCGGCCTTGGCGGAGGCGATCTGCTCCGGCAGGCGGCGCGCGGCGGCGAGGATCAGCGCCCAGGTGAGTTCCACCGTCGCGTGCGACGGCGTGCCCGCATGCATGTCGGACGAAACGATGATGCCGGCGCTTGTGCAGGCCGGCACGTCGATATGCGGATAGACGCTGCGCTGGCTGATCAGCCTGAGTTTCGGCAGGCGCGCCACCAGCGCCGCCTCGATGCGCGTGCGCTCGCGGATCAGCACCAGCGCTTCCGCATCGCGCAGACGTTCGGCCAGGATGTCGGTGTCCTGCACATGGTCGTTCCAGATCGTGACCTCGTGCCCGTCGAGCTTGCGAAAGCAGGGCAGGGTGCGCAGGACGTCGAACACGTCGTCGAGGATCGCGATCTTCACGTGCTTGTCTCCGGCAGGGCAGGGGGGCGGGAGCGGCGCCAGCGACGATGCGCGCGCCGGGCGATGCTCGCGCCATCTCCGGTGCCTGGTCAACGGCCCGCCCGGCCCGCGCCCTCTTGTCCCTGTTCCCGTCGCGTGGACAAATGCGCCGCCGCCACGGAGGGACCGCATGGACCGCCTCGATCGCTCGCCGCTCGCCGCCTGGCTCGACCATCTGGAACGCGGCGAACTCGCCTACCAGTTCAGCCCGTCCGCCAACCAGGCGGTGTTCTACCCGCGCGTGATCGCGCCCGGCAGCGGCGCGGCGGATCTGGAATGGCGGGTCAGCGCCGGTCTCGGCACGGTACACGCCACCACCGTGGTGCACCCGCAGGAGGGCGCTCCGTACAACGTCGCGCTGATCGACATGGACGAGGGCTTCCGGCTGATGAGCCGGGTGGAGGACATCGCCCCCGCTTCGGTGCGGATCGGCCAGCGCGTGCGTTTCCGGGTCCATCGCCCCGGCGGCGAGGACCCGCCGTATCCCGTGTTTACCCCGGCGGAGACCGCGCCATGAACGGCCTGGAACGCGGCAGCGCCGCCATCGTCGGCGCTGCGGAATCCGATCTCGGCGCGGTGGCCGCGCTGATGTCGCCGATCGACCTGATGGCGCAGGGCATCCATCGCGCGCTGGCCGATTGCGGCCTGTCGTTGCGCGACGTGGACGGGCTCTATTGCGCCACCACCCAGGTGCGCACCTCCGCGATGACTCTGGCGGAATATCTCGGCCTGCCGCACGCCTATACCGATTCCACCATCGTCGGCGGCTCCTCGTTCGAGGTGCATGTGGCGCACGCGATGGCGGCGATCCGCGCCGGCCTGTGTTCGGTGGTGGCGATCGCCTATGGCAGCACGCAGCGCACCGTGGGCCGCCGCGCTGCCAGCGTGCGCGAATACAACCCGTACGAGACGCCGTTCCGCCCGTTCCTGCCGGCCAGCGCCTATGCGCTCGCCGCCTCGCGGCACATGCACGAATTCGGCACCACGCGCGAGCAGCTGGCCGAAGTGGCGGTCGCGGCCCGAAAATGGGCGCTGCGCAATCCGGCGGCGTGGGAGAAGAAGCCGCTCAGCATCGCCGACGTGCTGGCGGCCCGGCCGGTCAGCGATCCGTTCACCGTGCGCGACTGCTGCCTGGTGACCGACGGCGGGGGCGCGATCATCGTCGTCTCGGCCGAGCGCGCGCGCGACCTCAAGCGAAAGCCGGTCTTCGTACTGGGCTGCGGCCAGGCGATCACCCATGCGTCGATCTCCTCGATGCCGGACCTGACCGTGACGGGCGCGGTCCATTCCGGCCAGCAGGCGTACCGGATGGCGCGGCTGGCGCCGAAGGACATCGCGCTGGCCGCGCTGTATGATGCCTTCACCATCAATACCATCCTGTTCCTCGAAGACCTCGGCTTCTGCCCGAAGGGCGAGGGCGGGCGCTTCGTCGCCGGCGGCGCGATCGCGCCAGGCGGGCGGTTTCCGGTCAACACCAACGGCGGCGGCCTGTCCTATTGCCATCCCGGCATGTACGGCTTGTTCCTGCTGATCGAGGCGGTGCGGCAACTGCGCGGCGAGGGCGGAGCGCGGCAGGTGGCCGGGGCGGAAACCGCGATCGTGCACGGCAACGGCGGCGTGCTGTCGGCCCAGGCCACGGTGATCCTGGGCAGCGCGGCGGCGCTGTAAGCCGCCGGCCAGAACACCCCGGCCGGGCCACCCCGGCCGGGGCCTTGCGCCGCGCGGCGCGGGTTCCCAGGTCCGGGCCGGGCATGCGGCTTGGGGCGTGCCGCCGGCCGTGGCGGGTGCCGCCCCGCCTGGGGCTCCCCCTGGGGGCTCCCCCTGGGCTTGCTCCTGTCCCGTGACGGGGGCAGAGGAAGCCGCAGACAACGAAGCTTCGCGCTGACGGCGGTTCGGTTTGGCTGTTGCCGGTTTCCTGATCGAGCGTCCGTTCCCGCCGCGCCCGCCGCGAGGCAGCAGGTTCCGCGTGTCCTTCGCCGTCTCGGCGCTGCTGCACGCGGCACTGCTGGTGCTGGCGACGGTGCTGGCGGCGCGGCGGGAGACGGAGCGGACGCGATGGCTGCCGCCGCCGGCGGTGCACATGGTGTTCGAGGGTGGCGGCAAGGGCCGGTCCTCGGTGCCGAACCACGCGCCGCGGACCGCCCATGCGCCGGCTTCGCCCGAACCCGGATCGCGGGCCGCCGGGTCTCCGTCCGTCATCCCGCCGTCCCGTCCGGCGCCGCCGCCGACCCCGGCCGCGCCA
>JAJZVS010000357.1 GCA_021845555.1 Pseudomonadota bacterium | reverse complement strand
AAATCGAACTCGTTGCGCGCGACGAAATCGATCGGCGCGCCCTGCTTCAGGCTTTCCTCCGGCTGCACCGCGACCTTGGCGCCGACGAAGCCGATCTTCAGCCCCGGATTCGCGTCCTTCAGCGCCTGCGCCACCTTCACGTCGGAGGCGAAGGAGGGCGTGGAGGTGTGGATCACGCAGAGCTCGTAGCCGCGCGCGGTGGCCAGCACGCTCTCCAGACTGGTGCCGGCCGGGGGCGCGTCGATCAGCTTGCTGCCCGGCACCAGCGCCGCCGGCTGGGCGAGCCAGGTGGGGTACCAGAACGACCGGATCTCCCGCTTGGCCTGGTAGCGGGAGCCGGCGCCGCCGTCGAACCCGTCGAAGGAGGGGGGATGCAGGAACAGCGTCTTCATCATCGGGGCAACGATCCGTCTGGTTGTGCCGAAGGGGCGGCCGAGGGGGCGCCCGGGGGAGCGGCGAAGGGGGCGGCGAACAGCGTCTGGCCACGCCACTCGACCCGGTTGCCGGCGAAGGCGGCGAGCAGCACGGCCACAGAGATAAGCTCGCGCAGCGGTAGGAACCAGAGGGGGAGCGGAAACGCAAGCACGACCCCGCCCCGGCGCAGGGCGCGGTCGATCCCCCGCGCCGCGGCGGCGCGCGCGCCCCAGGCCAGCGCCAGCACGCCCCAGGTCCAGAATGCCCCGCCCGAAAGCGCCAGCGCCGCCAATGCCCACACGATCGGGTATTGCAGCGCCGAGGCGGCGAAGGCGGCCGGCGCCAGCGCCCGGATGGTGCGCGCCCAACGCAACTCGTGGCGCCACAGCGCCGCCGGCGTGGCCTCCGGCACCGTGGTCAGCGGCACGGTGTCGGCCAGCGCCACCCGCAGCCCCAGCGCGCGCACCTTCTGGCCCAGCACGTTATCGTCGGCCAGGTGATCGACCAGCGCGGGCAGCCCGCCGATCCGCTCCAAGGTGACGCGGCGCAGCAGCATGGTCGCCCCGAGGCAATCCTGCCTGCCCAGCGCCCGGGCCAGCAACGCGCCGGGGAGGAACACATGGGCGATCTGCTCCGCCCCCAGGCGCTCGATCAGGCGCGGGCGGGCGGGGAGCCCGGCATACAGCGTCGTCACCAGCCCGACGTTTGGCGCCTCCAGCGCGGCGGCCAGCCGGTCGAGCCAGTCGGGCGCCACATGCAGGTCGGAATCGGCGATCGCCAGCACCGCGTGGCGGGCGCTGGGCAGCATGTTGATGAGATTCGCCACCTTGCGGTTCGCCCCGTGCGGCGTGGGGTCGATGACCAGGCTCAGGCGGCGGCCGGGGAAGCGCGCCTGGAGCCGGCGCACCACGGCGATGGCCGGATCGGCCGGGTCCTGCACACCGAACACGACCTCGTAGGCGGGGTAGTCCTGGCGGCAGAGCGTGGCGAGCGCCGCCTCCAGCAACGGCTCGTCGCCGTGCAGCGGCTTGAGCACGGTGATCGGCGGGCGGTGCGCCGGGGCCGGGCGCGACGGGGGGGAGAGGCTTGCGGCGAAGCGGGTGCACATCCGCCAGCCGGCCAGCGCCTGGGCGGCGCCGAGCAGGGCGAGGCAAGCGGCGAGGATGGCCGGGATCACGGCGGGGGCCGGTCGTGCCGCGACGGCGCCGGGGTAGCGGGGGACCGCGACATCCGGCTCAGAGTTCCGGGAACAGGTCCGGGAACAGCACCTCCGCCGCGTGTTGCGGGAAGCGCAGGGACACCGGCCCCTTCGGCGTGTCCGATCCCAGGATGCCGTCGGCCAGCAGGGCCGCGAGCAGGCCGCGCGCGGTGCGCTCCGCGAGACCGCTGACGCGGGGCACCTCCCCGCGCGGCAGGACGCCCTGCAACAGCACCTGATGCAGCACCAGGGCGGCCTCGTCGCGCCAGCCGCGCCGGGCGGCGTAGCGCCGTATCCGGTCTTGCAGCGAATCAAGCGCGAACAGCACGGCCATGAACCGGAGCTGATCGAGGCAGACGGACAGAAACCAAGCCGTGAACGTGCCCAGTGCGCGGCGCGAGAGGGTGCCGCGCCCGTCCAGATCGCCCTGCCGCGGCGTATCCGCGAGATCCAGCATCTTCTTGTACTCGCCACGGCTTTCCAGCCCGCGCGCCAGGCCGCGCGACACCGACCACAGGCCATGCGCCCCGATGCCGGCCTGCAACGCCATGGCGTGGCTCATCAAGCGGCTCACCCGGCCGTTGCCGTCCAGGAAGGGGTGGATGAAGGTCAGCCGGTGATGCGCCGCCGCCATCGCCAGGATCCTCTGGCCGGCGCCGAGGGGGGCGAACCGATACCGTTGCGCGAAATGGTCCATGAACGCATCGAGCGCGGCCGGCGAGGGCGGCAGGTGGCGGCCGACCGCGACCTCGTGCTCCGGCGCGCGCCGGAATTCGCCCGGAACCATGCGCAGTTGCCGCCCCTCCCCGGCGACCAGCAGCATCGTCTCGGGCGCGTCGGCGTAGAACTCCCGATGCAGCCAGCGCAGGAACGCGATCGAGGCCGGTTCCGGCAGCGTGCCGGCGGCGAACCGCCGGTCGATCTCCCGCTGCACGCGGATATGGGCCCGTGCTTCGAGTTGCAGGGCGCGGCGCGCCTCGGACGGGTCGAACCGTTCGGCCAGCGCGCGCTCGATATCCCGCGGTTTGGTGGCATGGCCCTCGATCAGGTTCGAGTAGTAGCAGTTCATCACCCGCACCAACTCGGCGAGACCGGTGGCGGAGGCGGGATGCAGCCGCAGGCTCAGCGCCTGGGCCTCGGCGGCCAGCGCGGCCACCAGGTCGAGCAGCGCCGGGCCGACCTCGTCGAGCAGACACGGCTCGATCCGGGACGGCGCTTCATCGAAGCCGCTCATGCCGATCCTCGCAGGCGAGAAACGCCCATATGATCAGGCAATTGGACGGTAACAGGCGCCGTGCCCGCCGATCTTTCCGCCGTTCGGGTCCGCAGCCTAAGGCCTTGACCATCAAACGAAATCCGCCGGCCGCCGCCGCCCGGCCGCCGATCTTCCCGGAGCGATCCCGGCGCGCTCACCCCGCCGGCGCCACCTGCGCCAGCCGCGCCGGCACCCCCAGCGCGCCGAGCGCCATGGCGACGATGTCCTTCGCCGTCAGCCCCGCCGCCGCCAGTTGCTTCGCTTGCGAATCGTGGTCGAGGAACCGGTCGGGCAGCACCATCGGCCGCAGCTTCACCCCGCCGTCCAGCAGCCCCTTCAGCGCCAGATGGTGCAGCACCGCCGAGCCGAAGCCGCCGATCGCGCCTTCCTCGACCGTGATGACCACCTCGTGGTGGCGGGCGATCTGCTCGATCAGCGCGGTATCCAGCGGCTTGGCGAAGCGCGCGTCCACCACCGTGGTCGGCAGGCCGCGGGCGGCGAGTTCGTCGGCGGCCTTCATCGCATCGGCGAGCCGGGTGCCGAGGGAAATGATCGCGATCGAGTTGCCCTCCCGCAGCAGCCGCCCGGTGCCGAGCGCCCAGGGCACGCCGCGCTCGGGCAGCGCCACGCCGACGCCTTCGCCGCGCGGATAGCGGAACGCGCTCGGCCGGTCGTCGATCGCGGTGGCGGTGGCGACCGCATGCACCAGTTCGGCCTCGTCGGCCGGGGCCATCACCACCATGCCCGGCAGGCAGGACAGATAGGTGATGTCGAAACTGCCGGCATGCGTCGCGCCGTCCGCCCCCACCGGCCCGGCGCGGTCCATGGCGAAGCGCACGGGCAGCGAC
>JAJZVS010000356.1 GCA_021845555.1 Pseudomonadota bacterium | reverse complement strand
ACGCCGCCACCCGATCGCGCCTGGCCGCGCGGGAGGCGGCCAGGCCATGGATCAGCAGCGGCTCCGCCAGCGCCTGCTCGATCGTCAGGCGCGGATTGAGCGCCGAGAACGGGTCCTGGAACACGAGCTGCATCCGCCGCCGGAACGGCCGCAGCCCAGCCGCGTCCAGCCCGGCGATGTCGGTGCCGTCGAACACGACGCGCCCGGAATCCGGTGCCAGCGCGCGCAGCACCGCCCGCCCCACCGTGGTCTTGCCGGACCCCGATTCGCCGACCAGGCCGAGGATCTCTCCGCGCCCCACCGTGAAGCTGACGTCCTCGACCGCGCGTACCGCGCCGCCGGCGCGTGCGAACATCCCCCGTCGGACAGCGAAGCTTTTGCACAGGCCCGCCACCTCCAACAGCGGCGCGCTCAAGCCGCGGCCTCCGCGAGTATCCGCCAGCGGGCGCAGCGTACCGCGTGATCGTCCCCGCAGGATTCCATGGCGGGCATGGCGCTGTCGCAAAGGCCGGGCAGCGCATGGGGGCAGCGGGGATGAAAGCTGCAACCCGCCGGCAGGCGGAACGGGTTCGGTGCCTCGCCCGGGATCGCCTCCAGACGTTGAGGAATAGTATCGTCGGTGGACAGCCGCGGCACCGAGCGCAGCAGGCCCTGCGTGTAGGGCATGCGTGGGCCGGCGAACAACGCCGCGGTCGGCGCCTGCTCCACCACCCGTCCGGCGTACATCACCGTCACGCGGTCGGCGATCTCCGCCACGACGCCGAGGTGGTGGGTGATGAACAGCACCGCCATGCCGATCTCACGCTTCATCCGCGCGATCAGGTCGAGCATCTGCGCCTGGATCGTGACGTCGAGCGCCGTACTCGGCTCATCGGCGATCAGCAACCGTGGCCGGCAGGCGAGCGCCATGGCGATCATCACCCGCTGCGCCATTCCGCCCGAGATCTGGTGCGGATAGGCCGTCAGCCGCGCTTCGGGATCCGGAATGCCGAGCAGGGCCAGCATCTCGGCAGCCGCGCGCAGCGCGGCGCGGCGGTCCTTGTGCTGGTGCAGACGCACGGTCTCGGCGATCTGCTCGCCCAGCGTGTATACGGGGTTCAGCGAGCTCATCGGCTCCTGGAATACCATCGCAATTTCGTCGCCGCGGACGCGCCGCAAGTCGCGGCGGGACAGCGACAGCAGGTCCCGTGTCGTTCCGTCGCGGCCGCGGAACAGAACCTGCCCCCCGGCGACCGCGCCGGCCGGGCGCGGCACCAGGCCCATCACCGCGAGGCTGCTGACCGACTTGCCCGATCCGGATTCGCCGACCACGGCGAGGGTTTCGCCGTCGCGCACATCGAAGCTGACCCCGTCCACAGCGTCGGCCACCCCCTCGTCGGTGGTGAACCGCACGCGCAGGTTGCGCACGCTCAGAAGCGGAACGGTCGAAGCGTCCATTATCGGTGGAAGGCTATCGGTGCATCCGGCGCGCGTCAAATCGTTCAACCGCGCGAAGGCACGAGAGCCGGCGACCTTGGCAGGTCGCGGAAAACCCCGCGACTTGTCGTCCACCCCGCCCGCCGACCGGCCGCCAGACGGCTGCACTACACGCTGGATGTGGCGCCCACCGCGGCGTTGCGCAAGCATGCTCCCAGGCGGAGGAGAACGCCGCCGCCCGCGCTGGCGGGTTGCGCAGTCCGATACCTCGCGGCCGCGTCTGATCAAGCGCGCGGTGCGCATCGCAGTGCTGGCGCCGCGGCCTCGTTTGCACGGTCCGAGGGCAATGCCGGATCAGGCGATCTGCACGCTGCTGCCGGGGCGCATGCCCGCCCCCAAGCGGGGCTGCGCGTGGCCGCGGTCCCGTCGCGATGCGTCGGATTTGACCGGTCCGGCTGCCCATCTCCCCGGACGTTGTCGATCAGACCCCGAATGGACCCCGGCTCCCGCTACTGCCCGCGGCTCACCTGCGAAAGAAACAGACGCAACCGGTCGGTCCGGGCGTCGGCGAACAATTCCCCCGGCGGGCCGGTCTCGACGATCTCGCCCTGGTCCATGAACACCACGCGGTCCGCCACCTGGCGGGCGAAGCCCATCTCGTGCGTCACGCAGACCATGGTCATGCCCGACTGCGCGAGTTCGATCATCACGTCCAGCACTTCCTTGATCATCTCGGGATCGAGCGCGGAGGTGGGTTCGTCGAACAGCATGACCTTCGGGCGCATGCACAGCGCCCGCGCGATTGCCACCCGCTGTTGCTGCCCGCCCGACAGATGCGAGGGGTATTTCGCCGCCTGTTCGGGGATGCGCACGCGCGCCAGCAGGCTCATCGCCAGCGCCTCCGCTTCCTCCCGCGGCATCCCGCGCACGCGGATCGGCGCCAGGGTGCAGTTCTCCAGCACGGTCAGGTGCGGGAACAGGTTGAACGACTGGAACACCATGCCGACCTCGCGCCGGACCTGGGCCAGCGCGCGGGGGTTGTCGGAAAGCTCGGTGCCATCGACGACGATGCGGCCCTGCTCGTGCGTCTCCAGCCGGTTGATGCAGCGGATCATGGTCGATTTGCCCGACCCGGACGGACCACAGACCACCACCCGCTCGCCCTCCGCGACCGCGAGCGAGACGTCGCGCAGCACGTGGTGCGCGCCATACCACTTGTTTACCCGATCGAGGGTGATGATCGGGGACGCCCCCGCCTGTGCGTCGGCCATGACCGCCTTACTTCCAGCCGCGCGGTGCCGGGTCAAGCGGCGCCCGGCCCGGCGCCCGGCCCGGCGGCGTTTCCCGACGACCGCGCAAAACCGCTTGCCGCGGCGCCGCGACCTGCGGCAGCTTGCGCTTCAGCAAAAATCGATCTCAGGGGGAATGTGCAGCGATGAGGCACGCAGGGGCCGGCGGCATGCCGGTGCGAGCGGCGACGGCGTGTCTGTTGGTGTGGGCCGGTCTGACCCTGCCGGCCATGGCCCAACCAACTTGGGCCGCCGGGCCCGCGGCCCGGGCGTTGCGCGTCCGCGGCGAGTATCTCGTTCGCATCATGGATTGCACCGGCTGTCACACCTACGGCGCGATGGACGGGGCGCCGGACATGCGCCGTTTCCTGGGCGGATCGGACACCGGGTTCCAAATCCCCGGCCTCGGCGTGTTCTACCCGCCGAACCTGACCCCCGATGCCGCGACCGGCCTCGGGCGGTGGCGGCGGGCGGATATCGTCCGCGCGATCCGTACCGGCAAGCGCCCCGACGGGCGGGCGCTCGCGCCGGCGATGCCGTGGCGATCCTATGCGAACCTGACGGCGCACGACGCGCTGGCGGTCGCCACCTATCTGAAAAGCCTGAAGCCGGTCCGCTACCAGGTGCCGGGACCGATCCTGGACCCGCACCCGCCGACCCAGGCCTACCTGACGCGGGTCGTCCCCCCATCGCCCCCGATCGCGACGCCGGTACGCTAAGACACCCGCTACGCTAAGACAGCCGCTACGCTAAGACAGCCGCTACGCTGAAACAGCGGGCACGAACGGCGAGGGAGAACGCGGGGCATGTCATCGGGCACGATCCATGCGGCGGAGGACGCGGCACCGCCGATCCGCCTCGGCAACCTGGGCTGGGTCGCCCTGGCGCTGGTAGCGATGGGCGCGATCATCGCCTCCGGCAGCCTGTGGGCGCTGACCTTCCTGCATGTCTTCTCCGGCCTGCTGTGGACCGGCATCGACCTGTTCATGGGCTTCGTGGTCGGGCCGGTGCTGC
>JAJZVS010000355.1 GCA_021845555.1 Pseudomonadota bacterium | reverse complement strand
ACTCGGACCTTGGCTGGTCCGGGTCGCGCCCCCTTCCTGGCGAAGCCGTCAAAGGGGTCCAGGGGACTTGTCTCCTGGTGGGGGGTCCAGGGGGGCAAAGCCCTCCTGGCCTTCTTCGTCTCGCCCCCCCGGATACCCTCAGGGTTCAGTCCTGGCGGTAGTTCGGGGCTTCGCGGGTGATTGCGACGTCGTGGACGTGGCTTTCGCGCAGGCCGGCGCCGGTGATGCGGCGGAAGCGGGCCTGGGTTTGCAGGGTGGCGATGTCGCTGCTGCCGGTGTATCCCATGCCGGCGCGGACGCCGCCCACCAGTTGGTGGACGACGTTGCCGACGGGGCCTTTGTAGCCGACCCGGCCTTCGATGCCTTCGGGCACGAGTTTTAGTTGGTCCTTGATATCCTGTTGGAAGTAGCGGTCGGCGGAGCCGCGCGCCATGGCGCCGAGGCTGCCCATGCCGCGGTAGGATTTGTAGGAGCGGCCCTGGTAGAGGAACACCTCGCCGGGGGCTTCGTCGGTGCCGGCGAGCAGGCTGCCCATCATCACGCAGTCGGCGCCGGCGGCCAGCGCTTTGACGATATCGCCCGAGGTTCGCATGCCGCCGTCGGCGATGGCGGGCACGCCGTGTTCGCGGCAGGCGGCGGCGGTTTCCAGCACGGCGGAGAACTGCGGAACGCCGACGCCGGCGACGACGCGGGTGGTGCAGATGCTGCCGGGTCCGATGCCGATTTTCACCGCGTCCGCCCCGGCCTCGATCAGCGCGCGTGCGCCTTCGGGGGTGGCGACGTTGCCGGCGATCACCTGCACCAGGTTCGACATTTTCTTGATCGCGGCGACCGCTTCGAGCACGCCGGCGGAGTGGCCGTGCGCGGTATCGACCACGACCACGTCCACCTCGGCGGCGATCAGCGCGCGGGCGCGGGCGGCGCCGTCGGGTCCGACGCCGGTGGCGGCGGCGACGCGCAGGCGCCCGAGCGCGTCCTTGTTGGCGAGCGGGTGGGCCTGGGCTTTGTCCATGTCCTTGACGGTGATGAGGCCGACGCAGCGGTAGGCCTCATCGACCACCACCAGTTTCTCGATGCGGTGGCGGTGCAGCAGGCGGCGGGCTTCCTCGGGATCGACGTCGGCGGTGACGGTGATGAGGTTTTCCCGGGTCATCAGCTCGTAGACCCGGACGCCGGGGTCGGTGGCGAAGCGCACGTCGCGGTGGGTGAGGATGCCGACCAGCCGGCCGGTCTCGCGTTCCACCACCGGGATGCCGCTGATCCTGAACTGGCTCATCAGCGCGCGGGCGTCGGCGAGCGTCTGGTCGGGGTGGATGGTGACCGGGTTGATCACCATGCCAGATTCGAACTTTTTGACCTGGCGGACCTGGGCCGCCTGGGCTTCGGCGTCGAGGTTCTTGTGGATCACGCCGATGCCGCCGAGTTGGGCCATGGCGATCGCCATGTCGCTTTCGGTGACGGTATCCATTGCCGCCGAGATCAGCGGGATATTGAGCGGGATTTCGCGGGTGAGCCTGGTGCGCGTATCGGTGGCGCTGGGCAGGACGTGGGAATAGCTGGGCACCAGCAGAACGTCGTCGAAGGCGAGCGCCTCGGCGATGCGGGTGGAGCCGGCGTGGGAGGGGGGAGTCTCGAATGCCATGGTCGGGGCGGGCCTTTCCGAACCTTGGCGGCTCCCCTTATGCGCTTGTGCGTCGCGGCGCAAGACGCGCGGGAAGGAGGGCGGCGCAAGACGCGGTGTGGCGCAGGATGCGCGGGAAGTGGGGCGGCGCTGAAGATGGCGGAGAGTGCGAAGGGCTTGCGGCCGATCGGCGCGGCGATGCTATACGTATCGAACACGGAACGAAATGGACGTGCGTATCCCCGGCGCGCGGATCAGGTTCCCGGAATCGGCTTGCCCATCCGCAACAGAAACAGCAGATCGCCCCGCCGCGGCACGCGCCAGCGGCGGGGGCGGGGTTTGCGGGGAGCCCTCGGCGGGCGGGGCGGCAGGATGCCGGGGGGAAATTCCACCCCCAGCATGCGGCACAGCGGGCGCAGCAGCGCGACCAGCCGGGGCGAGGCGGCGAGCAGGGCCACCATCTCCGGATCGTTCATCTTGTCTTGCAGCCGCCCGCTGGCGCAGTTGACGTTGGGGCTCAGGCCCACCAGCCAGGCGCGGCGGCTGGGCAGGCGCACGGCTTGCGGCAGCGGGAGCGCGTGGCGGCGGGGGACGGCGGGCTTGGGTGAGTCCTCGGGCGGGGCCTGGGGCGCGGCGGCGGCAGGGGGCTGCTTGCGGTGGTGGGCGCGGACCGGCGCGTCCGCCCCGAATTCCGCCAGATGCGCGAGCAGCGCGGCGAACCGCCGGGCCATCTTGTTGAACCGACGTTGCAGCCGGATCGTCAGCGGCCCGGCGATCTGGCGCCGGCCGCCGCACTCGGCGATGCCGTGGAGCAGGAACGCCAGGAACTCGGCGAACCAGGAGGCCAGGGGGTGGGGTGCGGCGTCGGTCACGGGGATCATAAGACCATGCAAGGGTTAAAATGGGGTGAACAGGCCGAACGCCCCCGCCCCCCGCCGAGCCGGGGCCGGGCCCGCTCCGGCCGCGTGCGCCGGTCCGCCCGGGGGAAGACCGTTGGGGCCTGCCCGCGCCCGAGCAGGTGGGCGCGGCCGCTGCCGCCGCACCCGACCCGGCGCACCGGGGCCGGCAGGGTTCGGCCGGGGGCGGGAGGCGGCCAGTACCCGGCATCGGCCGAGTGGCGCGCGGTCCATGGGTCCCATTCCTCGCCATGGCGGTCTTATTTGACGCGCGCTCCGAATCGATGTATAAATAACTACACTTATCAAATCATAAATGCACGCTCGGGGACAAAATGCGAAAATGGCTCCTGGCTGGCGCGTCGGCGCTGGCGCTGAGTGTCGCCGCAGGCAGCGCGGCCAATGCCACCGTGTTTTCCTATACCGTCGCGGTGGCCAGCTTCACGGTTGCCACCAGCGGCGAATACCAGATCGTGGCCGCCGGCGCGCAGGGCGGGAAGTCCGATGGCGCCGTCGGCGGCGCCGGCGCCAGGCTGGGCGGGGATATCTACCTGGCTGCCGGAACGACCCTGAACGTGGTGGTCGGACAAGCTGGCAGTTACAATAGCATTTCAACCGACAGCGGCGGAGGCGGGGGTGGCAGCTTTGTTTACGGGACCCCTGGCTCGACGCTTCTGGTGGCTGCCGGCGGCGGTGGCGGCGCGACAGACAGCGGTAACGGTGGCGCGGCCCAGACCGGCGCCAGCGGTGGCGCGGGTGGTAGCGTGAGTGGCAGTTTCTCCGGCGCAGGCGGCACCAAGGGCGCCGGCGGCACGGGAGGAACGAGCTCCGGGGGGTTTAATGGTGGCGGCGGTGCGGGTTGGACGGGGAGCGGGGGCGCTGGCGCCGCAGGAGCCCACGGGGACTCCGGTAGCGGTGGGTCCGGGCCGACCACATTCAGCGGTGGCAGCGGTGGCAGCGGTGGCAGCGGCGGTAGTGGCTTCGGCCCGGGCGGGTTTGGCGGCGGCGGCGGCTCTGGTTACTACGGCGGCGGCGGCGGCGGCGGCTATTCCGGCGGCGGCGGCGGCTATGACTTCGTCGGCGGCGGTGGCGGCGGCTCGTTCCTTGCGGCGTCCTTCACCAACGACCTGACCCCGACCGCGACGCAGACCGGCAACGGCTATGTGTCGATCACGGCAGTATCTTCCCCCGTGCCCGAGCCCGC
>JAJZVS010000354.1 GCA_021845555.1 Pseudomonadota bacterium | reverse complement strand
CATCGCCTACGGTTTCGTGAAGACCCGGCCCGAACTGGCGGAGCCGGACGTGCAGTATCATTTCGCCCATGCCAGCTACGCGACCGCCGCGACCCGCATCCTCGACAGCAAGCCGGGGATGACGCTCACGGTCTATCAGTGCCGGCCGGAATCGAAGGGATCGATCCACGCCGCCACCCCCGATCCGGCCGACGCCCCGGCGATCCGGCCCAATTTCCTCGCCGAGGAGATCGACCGGCAGACCGTGGTGGCGGGGATGAAGATCGGCCGGAGGCTGATCGAGAACGCGGCGATGGACCGCTACCGCGACTTCGAGATGAACCCGGGCGCGAAGGTGCAGACCGACGCGGAATGGCTGGAATTCGCCCGCGGCAACGGCCAGACCACCTACCACGTGGTCGGCACCTGCAAGATGGGCCAGGACCCGATGGCGGTGGTGGACGACCAGCTGCGGGTGCGCGGGGTCGCCGGGCTGCGGGTGATCGACGCCTCGATCATGCCGACCCTGGTTTCGGGCAACACCAATGCCGCGGTCATCATGATCGCCGAGAAGGGCGCCGATATGGTGAAGGCGGCCCGGCGGGGATGATGCGGCGGGGATGATGCGGCGGGGATGATGCGGCGGGGATGACGCGCCAGGGCTGACGCGCCGGGGATGACGCCGGCGCGGCCCCCTGCCCTCGCCCGGCCCGGCTTGCCGGCGGCGCGGACCGCCCGCACACTCCGCCCATGCTGCAGATCATTGCGACGTCATTCTGGCTTGCCCTGGCGGTCAAGGCTGTCCTCACCGCGCTGATCGTGGTCGGCGCGCTGGCCGCGGCCGAGGCGGCGGGGCCGTTCTGGGGCGGGCTGATCGCGAGCTTCCCGATCGCCGCCGGCCCCGCCTACGTGCTGCTGGCGCTGCAACACGACCGGCGCTTCATCGCCGCCAGCGCGCTCGAGAGCTTCACGGTGAACACCGGCACCTGGCTGTTCCTGCTGGTGCTGATCCGCATCGGACCGCGGGTGCGCCCCGCGCTCGCCCTGGGCGGCGCGCTGGGCGCCTGGGCGGGGACAGCCGCGCTGGTGACGCTGTTGCCCTGGACCGCCGTGACCGCCTCGGTACTGAACCTCGTGGTGCTGGGAGGGTGTCTGTGGCTCTCCCGCGGGGTGCGGATGCCGGTGGGACTCGCGCGCCCGGCGCGGCGCTGGTTCGATCTGCCGATGCGCGGGCTGGTGGTGGCGGCGCTGGTGACGACGGTCGTGGGATTGAGCCGGGTGCTGGGACCCACCGTCACCGGCATCGGCGCGGTGTTCCCGATCGCGTTCTCGAGCCTCGGGCTGCTGGCGCTGACCAGGCTGGGCGGGGCGGCGACCGCGGCGCTGATGGCGAACGCGCTACGCTCGCTGCCGGGCTTCGCCCTGGCGGTACTGACGCTGCATCTGGCGGCCGTGCGGCTCGGGTCGTTCCCGGCGATGGGGCTGGCGCTCGCGGTCAACCTCGCCTGGGCGGCGGGGCTGCTGACCCGGCGCTACCTGCGCCGCCGGCCGGCAGCGCGGCTGGCGTAGGGGACCAAGCGGCCTGGCCCCGGCCCGCCGCGCGTTCGGCCTAGCGTTCGGCCTCGTCGTTGTCGGGAGCGACCTCGATCTCCGGAACGATCGCGTCGGTGTCGTCCTCGAGATCGGCGGTGTCCTCGATCACGTCCTCTTCCGCGTCGTCCTCGACGCCCTCCACCTCGACATCGGCGTCTTCGAGTCCCGGGGCGGGCAGCGGCTTCTTCACGCGCTTGTCCTCGGCCACGTTGCCCACCGGCGGGCGGCGCAGGCGCGGCGGCTCGATCGGCTGTTCGGTGCCGCATTTCGGGCAGATCGCGGGGGATTTGCCGAGATCGTAGAAACGCGTGCTGCAGGACACGCACACGCGCTTGGTACCAAGGTCAGGCTTCGGCATCGGAACGGGGCCTCGTCGGATGGGGCGCGCGGAAGGCGGGGCGCATGCCATCTTGGCGCGGCGCTGTCAAATGCCCGCGCGGCCATCTCCCCCGGCCATCTCCCCCGGCCATCTCCCCTGGCCATCTCCCCCTGGCCATCTCCCCCTGGCCATCCGCGCACGAACGACCGCGGGCAGTTGGCCGGGTCAGGTCCGGTCATGACGGGAGAGGCCTCGGTCGCGCGCCACGAAGAGCAAAAATGAGACGTTCCGGCCGCCGGCGCGGGGCGTGACCGTCCACACGTCCAGGTTGCAGAGAGATTTCACTCAGTGAAACAGGCTCGCCGGAAAGCTTGTGGATAAAATTATCCACAGGCTGTTTACAAGTCAAGACAGGAGAACCCTGCAACAGATTCAAAGGACTCAAGAAATTACCTTCGGCAGCCTCGTTGGCAAGGCAGTCTTCCGGTCGGACATGCTTGCGGCGGCGGGAGAACGTAAGGCGAATCTTCTCACCCGAACAGCGCGACATGCCAACGCATGCGGATTTTTCTTTCGGGACGGCGGGAAACCGGTTGGCAAGGCTCCCGGTTGTGGTGTTGAAATACATCCGTAGGTTGTATTGCTCGACCGACCGAGAAGGAGACCGCTCCCGTGGCTGACAGGAAAGGACTTGATAAGCTGGTGCGGGACCGGCTGCGTCAGTGGCCACAATACCCGCCAGGGTTGAATCGCCGCTCGGGCGGGGCCCGCGGCGGCGCCGCCGCCCCGCCGCTCGCCTGGCTGCGCGGACGGCCCTGCGAGGACCTGGGCACCTGCCATCCGTTCCTGAAACTCCCCGGCAGCACCCGCCTGCGCACCCTGCCCGATGGGCTGTGGCTCAATTTCGGCGGCACGCCTGTGGACCCTTTTGTGGATATCTTCGCGGTGGAGGCCTGCGGGTCGCTGCAGAACCTGCTCGACAAACGCTCCCGCTTCGCCCCCAGCACCCATTCGCTGCTCGCCGTCTGCCCGGTGCCGTGGCTGCTCGCCCCGGTGGGGCCGGAGGACAACACGCCCCGCTGGCGGGCCACCGGCGTGCTGCGCGCCGAACCGGTGCTGCCGCTCGTGCTGCCGGTGCGCGACATGCGGGTGATGTACGGGCTGAAAAAACAGCACTATGCCGGCTTCGCCCGGCACCAGTTGCCGCATCCGCACGAGTATTTCGTGCCGATGGAATCGCTCACCGCCAAGGACGGCGCCGAGGACCCGGCGTTGCAGGCGCTGCTCGCGCGCGCCTGCGCGGCCGCCAATTTCCTGACGGTGCCGGACGCGGCGTGAGCTGCCCCCACCGCGTGCCGTCCGAGGTCAGGTCGCGGGTCGCATCATAGGTGAACGCCGCCACGCCGGCGATGCCCGACAACTGGTTCGACATCGTGGCCGGCCCGACGTCGGTGGTGCCCGCAGCGGTCGGAGGCGCGATCGTCGGGGCGGCGGTGTTGGTCGTCGTGCCGGCCGAACCGGTGTCCGACTGGCTCACCGCCTGATGCGCCCCGTTGTAGCCATTGCTCCGGCACAGGGAATCCGGTCGGCATTGGTTGGTAAGCCGTCCCGTAGCGGGAGGAGCTCGCACTCTTCACGAGCGCCGCATCGCCGAAAGACGGCGCATTCTCGGCCGCCGCCGCGAGGCCGGGCAAGCAGCACCGGCAGCTAGCCCTGATTTCTCACAGGATCGCGGCGCGATGGCGATGGGATTTGTCGTGTCAGGGGTTTTGCGCGACGCGCCCGATACAGGGCGTATCGGCAAGGAGCGCAAAGCCCCTGACGCGGCACAGACCAAGCCAGCGCCCG
>JAJZVS010000353.1 GCA_021845555.1 Pseudomonadota bacterium | reverse complement strand
TGACATTCACCCGCAGCGACCTGTTGCGGCTGGCCGAACTCGGGCTCACCGGGCTGATCGGGCTGCTGGCGCTGCTGCTGGTGCTGCGCCCGATGGTGCTGCGGCTGACGATGCTCGGCGCCGGGGAAGGCGGCGTGCCGGCGCTGGCCGGGCCGGCCGGCGCGCAGGCGCTGGCCCCGGCGCTGGCCCCAGCGCTGGCCCCGGCGCTGGTCGGCCCCGCCGCGGCCGTCCCGGGCGGGGCCGGCGGCATGGCGCTGCTGGCGGACGAAAGCATGGTGAACGTCGCGCAGATCGAGGGCCAGATCCGTGCCTCCTCGATCCGCCGCATCGCCGAACTGGCCGAAAAACACCCCGACGAGACGCTGACCATCGTGCGCGGCTGGATGGCGCAGGAGGCGGGGTAAGATGGCCAAGGCCGAGGACTACCGCGCGCTGTCCGGCGCACAGAAGGCCGCGATCCTGATGCTGGCGCTGGGGGAGGAACAGTGCGCGCGGCTGTTCGCGCTGATGCACGAGGACGAGATCAAGGACGTCTCCGCCGCCATGTCCCAGCTCGGCGCGGTGCGCGCGGAGGTGGTGGAGCGGCTGTGCGGCGATTTCGTGGACAACATGGGCGCCGCCGGCAATCTGGTCGGCAGTTTCGAGAGCACCGAACGCCTGCTGCAGAAAAGCCTGCCGCGCGAGCGGGCGACCCAGATCATGGAGGAAATCCGCGGCCCGGCCGGGCGGACCATGTGGGACAAGCTCGGCAACGTGAACGAGGCGGTGCTGGCGAACTACCTGAAGAACGAATATCCGCAGACCGTCGCGGTGGTGCTGTCGAAGGTGAAATCCGAGCACGCCGCCCGCGTGCTGACCCTGCTGCCGGAAAGCTTCGCCATGGAAGTGGTGATGCGGATGCTGCGCATGGAAAGCGTGCAGAAGGACGTGCTGGACGGCGTGGAACGCACCTTGCGCGCCGAGTTCATGTCCAACCTCGCGCGCAGCGCGCGGCGCGATGCGCACGAGCTGATGGCCGACATCTTCAACAACCTCGATCGCCAGTCGGAAACCCGCTTCATCGCCGCGCTGGAAGAGCGCAACCGCGACGCGGCGGAGCGGATCAAGGCGCTGATGTTCACCTTCGACGACCTCCAGCGCCTCGGCCAGCCGGCGATCCAGACCCTGCTGCGGGAGGTGGAAAAGGACAAGCTGCCGGTGGCGCTGAAAGGCGCGTCGGAAAAGATGCGCGAGCTGTTCTTCGCCAGCCTGTCCGAACGCGCCGGCAAGATGCTGCGCGAGGAGATCGAGGCGCTCGGCCCGGTGAAGCTGCGCCAAGTGGACGAAGCGCAGGCGGCGATCGTGCTGCAGGCCAAGGACCTCGCCGCGCAGGGCCGCATCGAGATCGGCGAAAGCAAGGACGAGGAGGTGGTCTATTAGCTATGGACGGATCGTTCACCCTCGCGCCGGTCCGCCCGCGCCCTGTCGCCACCCGGGGCCTCGTGCTGTTCGACGAGGAATTCGATACCACCGCGGCGCCGCCCGGCGTCGGCCCCGAAGTGATGACCCCGGCCTTCACCGCCGGCGAACTCGCCGCCGCGCGCGAGGCGGCAAGGCACGAGGGCCGGGAGCTCGGCCTCGCCGAAGCCGCCGCCGCGCAGGAGGTCGCGCTGGACGCCGCCGCGACCTCGGTCGCCGCGCAGCTCGCCGCCGCGCGGCAGGAGCAGCGCCGCCACACCGAAGCCGCCGCCGCCGCCGTCGCGGGACTGCTGCTGGACACGCTGGCCGCGCTGTTCCCCGCCCTCTGCGCCCGGCACGGCGGGGCGGAGGCCGAAGCGGTGCTGCGCGCGGTGCTGCCCGGCCTCGCCGGCGCCCCGGCGCTGACGCTGCGCGCCAACCCCACCCTGCTCGGCCGGCTGGGCGCCGAACTCGCCCGGCTCGATCCCGATCTCGCCGCCCGCACCACGCTGGTGGCCAGCGAACTGGCCGCCCCCGGCGATGTCGCCCTGGCGTGGCAGCACGGCCAGGCGACCCGCGAGGCGCGGGCGCTGTGGAACGCGGTGGAAGCGGCGCTGGCGCCCGCCGGCTTCCTCGGCCCGGCGCCGGAGGAGAACGAACATGGCCGATGAGATGGACCTCCCCGAACTGCCCGAACCGGGTGGCGGCACCGATCCCGCCGCCCCGCGCGGGGCGCGCGACCTGGAGGCGGTCTATGACATCCCGGTCACCGTCAGCGCGGTGCTCGGCAAGGCCACCATGCAGGTCAGCCAGCTGCTGAAACTCGGCCGCGGCGCGGTGGTGGAACTCGACCGCAAGCTGGGCGAAGCGATCGACATCTACGTGAACAACCGTCTGGTCGCGCGCGGCGAGGTGGTGATGGTCGATGACTCGCGCCTTGGCGTGACGATGACGGAAATCGTCAAGGCGGATCGGAGTGGATAGATGCGCGTCCTGATCATCGGCTCGCTGGCCGGCGAGCTCGGCCAGGCGGCGCGAATCGCCATCGCGCGCGGCGCGAAGCTCGACCAGGCGGACGACGGGGAAGCGGGCCTCGCCCGGCTGCGCGCCGATGCGCGGGTGGATGTCGTCCTGTGCGATCTGGCCCACGACGTCGGCGCGGTGGTGCGCGCGCTGGCGGCCGAACGCATCGCCGTGCCGGTGGTCGCCTGCGGCTCAGGCACCGACCCGGACGCCGCGGTGGCCGCGATCCGCGCCGGCGCGCGCGAGTTCCTGCCGCTGCCGCCCGACCCCGAACTGATCGCCGCCATCCTGGAGGCCGCAGCCGGGGAGAGCCACGCGCTGATCGTGCGCGACCCCGCGATGGCCGCCGCCGTGCGCCGCGCCGAGCAGGTGGCGGGCGCCGAAGCCTCGGTGCTGATCACCGGCGAATCCGGCACCGGCAAGGAGGTGCTGGCGCGCCACATCCACCGCCGCTCGCGCCGTGCCGGCGGCGCGTTCGTGGCGCTGAACTGCGCCGCGATCCCCGAGAACCTGCTGGAATCGGAACTGTTCGGCCACGAAAAGGGCGCCTTCTCCGGCGCGGCAGCCCGCCGGATCGGCAAGTTCGAGGCGGCCGACGGCGGCACGCTGCTGCTCGACGAAATCAGCGAGATGGACATCCGTTTGCAGGCGAAACTGCTGCGCGCGCTGCAGGAACGCGAGATCGACCGGCTGGGCGGGGCCGCCCCGGTGCGGGTGAACGTGCGCATCCTGGCCACCACCAACCGCGACCTGCCCGCCGAGGTGGCACGCGGGACGTTCCGCGAGGACCTCTATTTCCGCCTGAACGTGGTCAGCCTGCGCATCCCGCCGCTGCGCGAGCGCCCCGGCGACATCGCCGCCCTGGCCGAGCATTTCGCCCGCCGCTACGCCGAGGTGAACGGCCTGCCGTACCGCCCGGTCTCCCCGCTGGCGCAGACGCGGCTCGCCGCGCACGCCTGGCGCGGCAACGTGCGCGAACTGGAGAACATGCTGCACCGCGCCGTGCTGCTGGCCGAAGGCGACACGATCGGGCCGGAGGCGATCGAACTTGCCCCGCAAGGCCTCGCCCCGCGCGCCGCCGCCACGCCGGGCGGCATCACCGGCCTGGTGGGCAAGACGATGGAGCAGGTCGAGCGCGAGCTGATCCTGGAAACCCTCGGCCACACGCTCGGCAACCGCACGCACGCGGCGACCATCCTCGGCATCTCGATCCGTGCGCTGCGCAACAAGCTGCGCGACTACGCCGCCCAGGGCATGGCGGTGCCGCCGCCCGGCGCGGGGCTGGGGGCGGGCG
>JAJZVS010000016.1 GCA_021845555.1 Pseudomonadota bacterium | reverse complement strand
AGTCCTTGCCGATCGAATAGAGCAGCACCGGCCGCGCCGCCTGCGCGGCGGCCTCGCGCAGGATGTGGATGCTCTCGGCTTCGAGCACGCGAAGGGGGGACGGCGCAGCCGATGTCACGGCGCGAAATCGGGGCACAGCGGCAGGAGGGCGGTTTCGCGCAGCACGGCGAAAACCCGATTCTGATCCTCGGCCGGCATGTCCTGGCGCCAGCGGTTCACCGCGCGGGCGGTATCCTTGAACACCTGGTAGTAGCGGTCGCGCCCGTTGAAATTCGTGCTGCGCGCAATGAAGTCCTCGGTCTGGCGGTGCCAGCGCAGGCCGGCGAAAGCGAACAGTTCGCGCGCCTGGGTCAGCGGATCGGCGCAGAATTCGTGATAGCGGACGATCCGGACGGTGGCGATGCCGCTGAGGTCGTCGATCAGCTTCTCGTTGAAGATCGCCCAGTTCCAGACCAGTTTTTCGAGTCCCGGCAGGGCGGCGAACCGCTCGGCCGTGAGACCGTGTCGCTGCGCCTGCTCGGTGTCGAGAATCCAATCGACGTGCGCGGGGGATTCGTATTTCCCCTGCTCGGTGCCGCGCAGGATCGACGCGACATGGCCCCAGGGATCGCGCACGATCACCACGAAGCGGGCATCCGGCAGGGCACGGGCGAACACCCGGGCGCGGCCTTGCGCGCTGACCGACTTGACAACGATGCGCGGTACGTGACCGCGGCGCATCAGGTCCGGCACCGGCAGCGACTTGCGCGCCCGCCCGCCCATGCCGAGCGCCGCCACGCCATTCAGTCCGAGCACCATGCCCGCATGCAGCCCCTGGCGCAGCTTCCCGCGGTAGTTCTTGGCGAAGAACGGGCGGATGCCGGAGGTCTTGAGCGTGGCGGTGCCCACCATCCGCTGCACATACGCGGCCGCCGCAGCACACATCTCCGGCGTTTCCTCCGCCGGGCAGAGCCAGGGCAGGCCGAAATCCTCCTGCACCGCGTCGGGCTCGTGGCGATAGAGGACATCCGGATGGCTGTCGAAAATCTTGCCGAGCCAGGAGGTGCCGGAACGCGGCGCCCCCAGCAGCAGGATCGGTCCCTGGTCCGGATGGGCGGGTCTGGTCATCGCCCCAACCCGTCTCCGGGATTCGCCAGGGTCGGACACGCCGCGCGATCAGCCGCAGTCACAAAAACAAGCTCGCGTTGTCTCGAAAATAATAGGTTACACACAGGTTTCATCGCGCCGTACCTCGACAGTCTCGCGGCTGTAGTCGAAACTGTACCGCCGTGCAATCCTGAAATCGGACTACGACTTTCCCGCCGCGTCGCCCCCGGGAGGACAATCCACGCCATGCATCGTGACCAGCAAGGCCTTGCCGTCACCGTCGCCTCCGCCGCCGCCGCCGAGGCCTGGAGCCACACACTCGCCGGCTATCTCGGCTACCGCGCCGACACCGGCGCGCGACTCGCCGCCACGCTGGCGGCCGACCCGGAGTTCGGCCTCGCGCATTGCCTGTCGGGGTATTTCGCCCTGCTCGGCTTCAACGCCGCGCTGCTGCCGGCCGCCGCCGAAGCCCTCGCCCGCGCCCGCCGCCTCACCGCCACCGCCAGCGCGCGGGAGCAGGCCCATGTCGCCGCCCTGGCCGCCTGGCTGGACGGCGCGCCCGATCGCGCGGTCGCGGTGTGGGAGACGATCCTGCGCGACCATCCGCGCGACGTGCTGGCGTTCCGTCTGGCCCATTTCGTGAATTTCTGGCTCGGCCGGCCGGACCGCATGCTGGCCTCGGTCATCGCGGTGGCGCCGCACTGGGACGAGGCGCTGCCCGGCTGGGGCACGCTGCTCGCCTGCCGCTGCTTCGCGCTGGAGGAATGCGGCCACTACACGGAAGCCGAAGCGGCCGGCCGCGCCGCCATCGCGCTCGACCCCAGCGATCTGTGGGCGGCGCACGGCGTCGCCCATGTGCTGGAGATGCAGGGTCGCCGCGGCGAGGGCATCGCCTGGATCGACGGCCTCAGCGCGCAATGGGAGGGCGCCAACAACCTGCGCCACCACCTGTATTGGCACGCCGCGCTGGTCCACTACGAACACGGTGCGTTCGACCGCGTGCTGGCGCTGTACGACCGCCAGTTCCGCAACCTGGCCGCGCCGCTGAGCTTGGCGCAGCCTGATCTCTATATCGACGTGCAGAACGCCGCGGCGATGCTGTTTCGCCTGCAGCGCCAGGGCGTCGCAGTCGGCGACCGCTGGACCGAACTGGCCGACAAGGCGGAGGCGCGGATCGGCGACTGCCTGTCCGCGTTCACCCTGCCGCACTGGGCGATGGCGCTCGCCGCCACCGGGCGCGAGGCGGCGGCGGAGCGGCTGATCGACGCCATGCGCGGGTTCGGCGCCGGGGCTGGCGGGCTGGCGGCGCAGGTGCGCGACTACGCGCTGCCGGTGGCCGCCGCGGTGCTCGCCCATGCGCGCGGGCGGCACGCCGAGGCGCTCGACCTCATGCGCCCGGCGCTCGGCGGGATGCACCAACTGGGCGGCAGCCATGCGCAGCAGGACGTGTTCGAGCAGCTGTTCCTGGATGCCGCGCTCGCCGCCGGGTCGGCGGAGGACGCGCGCCTGCTGCTGCAGCGCGTCGCCGGGCGGCACGTGGTGCCGCTCGCCCGCCGGCGGGGCTATGCGGCGGCGGCGCGACAGCTCGGCTTCGCCTGACTCCAGCGGGGAGGGCGCGGCCGACCGGCAGGGAGTGGGGGCACGCCGGAGCCGTCCGCGATGGATGGTCTCCGGTCCGGGAGGTTGGTGTCCGCGCGAGGTATTGCAGGAGGCCGTCGCCCGCGCCCTTGCGCCTTGCGTGGCGGGCCTGCCGGGGCACCGCGATGGGGGCGGCCCGGCACTACCCCCCTATCCCGCCGGCACGAACGCCGCCTGGGTCCCGCCATCGACCGGGATCGTCGTTCCGGTCACGTAGCGCGCCGCGTCCGACAGCAGGAAGCCGATCACGTCCGCCACGTCCTCCGGCTGCGCGATCCGCCCCAGGGGGGATTTGCCCGACGGCCGGTAGCGCCCCGCCTTCGCCGGATCGCTGACCGCATGGATCATCGGCGTATCGACCGTGCCCGGCGCCAGCGCGTTCACCAGGATCGGCACCGGACCGAGTTCCACCGCCAGCACACGCGTCAGTTGCGAGACCGCCGCCTTGGACGCGGCATAGGCGCCGCTGTCGATCTTCGGGCGCAAGGCTGCGACCGAGGACAGGAACACGATCCGCCCCGGCCGCCCGGGCGTGGCGCCGGCCGACAGCAGCGGCACCGCCGCCTGCGCGCACAGGAAGGAGCCGCGCACATTGACTGCGAAGACCTGGTCGAACACCGCGACCGGCATCGTCGCAAGCGGGCCGGTGCGCAGGATGCCGGCGCAGCAGATCAGCGCGTCCAGTGCCGGCGTGGCGGCGGCAATGGCGCGGAAGGCGGCGTTTACCGCCGCCGCGTCCGCCACGTCGCAGGGCAGCGGATGGAATCGGTCAGCACCCGGGCCGAGCGTGGCCGCCGCCGTCGCCAGCCCCGCCGCGGTCAGATCGAGGCCGAACACGGTCCAGCCCGCCGCGGTCAGCCGCCGCGCGGCGGCGAGGCCGATGCCGGAGGCCGCCCCGGTGATCGCCGCCGTATGGTGCGTCATGCGCGCCTCCTCGCTGGAGTGCCGGATCCGACCGGCGTCGACATTCCAGCACCCGCGGCCGGGCCGCGTCCACCGGCGAAACAAGGCGGGGTGAACTCGCCGCGCCGGCCGGGCCGCGGTGCGGCAATTCGCGTTGACTTTGGCGCCGGGAGGCTTCTAATCGGGCCGAACAAGCAAAGGTCGCGGACGATGCGTCCGACGCCGTCCAGGGGAGACGTAGCGACGTTATTCCGCCGCGCCCCGAGCGGTGGGTGGCTTTGCTGTGCCTTGTCTCCTTGCTCCGGCCTTCAGCCGATCCGACAGCGAGCCCCCGCATGAGCGCCACCCTGTCCTCCCTGCTCTTCTCCCAGGCCAACCGGCTGCTGGCGATCGACAGCCCGCTCGGTCCGGACCAGCTGCTGCTGACCGAGCTCGACGGGCACGACGCGATCTCGCGCCCCTTCTCCTTCCGCATCGAATTCGCGACCCACCTGTCGGACGACGCGGTGCGCACCCTGCTCGGTAAGCCGGTCACCTTGTTCTTCGGCGCCACCGGGGGCGCGGGGCGGCGGCCGGCGCACGGGCTGGTGCGCCGCCTCGCCGGGCCGCTGGCTGCGCCGGCCGGGCTGCGCCGCTGGCGGGCGGACGTGGTGCCGCAGCTGTGGTTCCTCACCCGCACCGCCGACTGCCGGATCTTCCAGGAGATGTCGATCCCCGACATCATCGAGGCGGTGTTCGCCCGCTTCAACCTGGCCGATCACGAGTTCCGCGGTCTGCTGGGCACCTATCCGAAGCTCGACTACTGCGTGCAGTACCGGGAAACCGCGTTCGATTTCGTGTCCCGACTGATGGAACATGTCGGCATGTTCTACTGGCACGAACACTCCGACACCAAGCACCAGCTGGTGATCAGCGACAACAACCAGATGGCGCCCGCGGCCCGCGATCCGTCGGTGGCGATGGCGGTGCGCGGCGATCTCGGTCAGTTGCTCAGCGTGGAGAACGAATTCAGCTATCGCACCGGGCAGTGGACGTTGAACGATTACGATTTCACCAAGCCCGGCACCCCTCTGCTGGCGAACACGCCCACCACGCTGAAGGTGCCGCGGATGCCGGAGTATGAGGTGTACGACTATCCCGGTCTCCATACCGACAAGACGGTCGGCGACGGCCTGACGCGGCTGCGCATCGAGCAGGAGGAGGCGGAGTTCCACCGCTTCCGTGGCGACGCCGCCACCCCCGGGTTCGATGCCGGGACGTTCACCGAGCTGGCGGATGCGGATGCCTACCGGCGGGATTGGAAGGTGCTGCTGACCGAGGTGCGCCATCGCGCCACCGATACCTCCGACCTGGTAAGCCAGGGCGGCCCGGCGCCGAGCTATCACTGCGCCTTCACCGCGATCTCGTTCGACGTGCCGTACCGCCCGGCGCGGATCACGCCGAAACCCTTCGTGCGCGGACCGCAGACGGCCAAGGTCACCGGGCCGGCGGGAGAGAACATCTACACCGACAAATACGGGCGGGTGAAGGTGCGCTTCCACTGGGACCGCAATCCCGGGAACGACGCGGACGAGAACAGCTCCTGCTGGCTGCGGGTGTCGCAGGTCTGGGCCGGCAAGGGCTTCGGCGCGATCCATATCCCGCGCGTCGGCCAGGAGGTGATCGTCGATTTCCTGGAGGGCGATCCGGACCAGCCGATCATCACCGGGCGGGTCTATAACGCGATCGAGCACGTGCCGTTCGATCTCGATCCGGATGCAGGGCCGGTGGCCGCCAGCCCGCTGTCGGCGGATCCGACGCGGCGCAAGACCTGGTCCGGCCTCAAGAGCCACTCCACGCCGGGGCATGGCCATAACGAATTCCTCTTCGTGGACGACGACGGCAAGGAGGAGGTGTTCCTCCGCGCCCAGAAGGATCTGAACACGCTGGTGGAGCACGACGAGCAGCGGCACGTGAAGCACGACCGCACCACCAACATCGACCATGACGAGACCGCCACGATCGGCCACGACAAGACCACCACGGTGACCAACAATTTCAGCGAGACCATCCAAGGCACCGAGACCCGCAGCGTGACCGGCGACGTGCACGAGACGTTCTCCGCCAACGAAACCCGCGTGATCAGCGGCAACGTGACGGAAACCATCACCGGCAACGTCACCCAGTCGGTCACCGGAGCGGTCAATGTGACGTCCCAGCAGAACATCTCGCTGACCGGCCTCGGCGGCTCGGTCAGCACCGAGGCGGCGTCCTGGTGGACGAACACACCGCTGACCGGCCAGGCGACCGCTCTCGCCATCCAGATCGCCGCCGTCAACCTGCAGACCTACGGCGTGTCGATGCAGAACGCCGGCGTCAACATCGGCAACAGCGGGGTCAACATGGGCCTCACCGGGGTCAATCTGAACATCACCGGGGCCCAGTTGACCAACACGCCGATCGATCTTGGCGCCAAGGCGGCGATCGTCAATCTCACCGATCTCGACGTGACGATCTGAGTCCGAGCGGGACATGCGGCTCGCGCTTGTCATCAGCGCCCTGGCACTGGTCGCCACGGTGGTCGTGATGGCCCTGGTGTTCGGGCCGGTCCTGATCGACAGTTTCCGTGCCCGGCAGGTGCTCGCCTCGGGTGTGCCCTCTCTTGCCCGCATCACCGGGCTGAAAGACACCGGAACCCGCGTCAACTACCAGCCGATGATCGCGATCCAACTCGATGTCATGCCGAAAGACCGCCCGCCGTTCACCGCCGTGGCCGATCGCGTGCTCACGGTGATAGACGCCAACGCCTTCGCCGTCGGGCGCATGGTGGTGGTGAAATACGATCCGTCCCATCCCGATCGGGTGGCGATCGTCGGCCCAGCACCGCAGCCGGCGCCCCCCGCGCCATGAAGGTCATCAAGCCCCTCTCGCTCGGCCTGCTGACCCGCCCGTTCGAGCACGAACGCCGGTTCCAGCTTGGAATCGCGGTGCTGGCCTTCGTTCCGCTCGGGCCGCAGCCGGCGCTGTTCGCCGAAACCGGGATGTGGAAATTCCTCGCCGAGGAACTGGCGGAAGATCAGGCGATCGATGCCGCCATTCCGAAGGCCGGGGCCGAGTTCCTGCTGACCGCCAAGGCCTGCGCGCCGCAAGCCATACCCGTCCCCGCGCTGCGCGCGTCTGCCCGGCTCGGCGAGCGGACGAAAAGCCTGCACTTGTTCGGCGACCGCCACTTCCTGGCCGGCGACCGCCCGAGCCCGCCGGTCCCGTTCACCGAAATGACGCTGGACTGGACGCGCGCCTACGGCGGGCCGGGCGATGCCGACAACCCGGTGGGCAAGGGAACGGTGCCGATCGACACGCCGGACGGGCGGCGGCTGCCTCTGCCCAACGTGATCGACCCGTCGCACGACACCGCCGCCTATCGCCGCGCCGCCGGCTTCGGCCCGATCGACCTGACCTGGCGCCCGCGCGCGCGCTTCGCCGGCACGCATGACAAGGACTGGCTGGAACAGGATTTCCCCGGCTTCGCCCGCGACATCGACTGGCGCTTCTTCAATCTCGCCCCGCCGGACCAGCAGTTTCCCCGCGCCCTCGCCGGAGACGAAGCCTATGCGTTCGAGAACCTGCATCCGGAACAGCCGCTGATCGAGGGCCGCCTGCCCGGCATCGCCCCGCGCGCCTTCCTGGTACGCAACGGTTCGGATGCAATGGCGGAAGTGCCGCTCGCGCTCACCACGGTGTGGTTCTTTCCGCACCGGCTGCGCGCGGTGCTGGTGCACCACGGTCGCGCCCTGCTGGCCGAGGAGGACGCGGGGGATGTCGCGCGCATCCTCATCGGCGCCGATCCGCTCGGCGTGCCGCGCCCGGCGGCCGATTTCGAGGCGGTGATGGCGCTGCGGATGGATAAGCAGCGCGGCCCGATCCACGCGCTGCGCGACGCCGAACTGGTGCCCGCCGCGCTGATCGTGCCCGACCCCACCATGGAAGCCGGGCAGGCGGAGGCGAAACGCGACAACCTGCAACATCGCTATGCCCGCCGGCGGATGGAGCGCGAGTACGAGGCCCGCCGCCAGTTCATTGCCGGCATCGGCCTCGATCCCGATCAGGTGCTGCCGCCGCTGCCGCCAGAGGAACCGCCGCCCTCGCTCGACGATCTGCCGGCGCGGATCGAACAGATCCAGGCAGAGGTCGCGCAGCATCAGGCGACCGCGGAGGCGGCGAAGGCCGAGAACGACGCGAAGCTCGACGACATTCTCGCCGGCTCCGGCATGACCAAGGCCGAGTTCATCGCCAAGCGGGACGCCAAGCCGAAAGGTCCCCCGACCTTCACCGCCGAGCAGCAGCGCGACCGGCTGCGCGCCACTGTCGCGCAACTCCGCGCGGGCGGCATCGACCCCGCACCGATCGAGGCCATGCTCAACGACCCCGCGAGCAACGCGCAATGGGAGGACGCGGCGCGCCAGCAGCGCGAGATGTATCGCCGCGGCGCGCATTTCCAGGCCCCGGTGGACCCGGCGGACGCCGCGCGCACCGCCGCGCTGCGCGCCGCACTGACCGCCGGCAGCGCGCCGGCCGATCTGACCGGAGCCGATCTGTCCGGCCTCGATCTTTCGGGGCGCAATCTGGAAGGCGCCTGGCTCGACGGCGCCAATTTGACCGGCGCCAACCTGGCCGGGGCACGCCTGACCGGGGCGGTGCTGGCGCATGCCAGGCTGGACGGCGCCAATCTCGACGGCGCCGATCTCACCGGAGCCAATCTCGGCCGGGCGTTGCTGTCCGGCACTTCGCTGCGCCGTGCCCGGCTGAACCAGGCGGTGCTCAGCTACGCGGTGCTCGACCGCGCGGTGCTGCACGGCGCCGATCTGACCGGCGCCACCTTGATCGAAACGGTGATGCGTTCGGTCGATCTGTCCGGGGCACGGGCGCCGCTGGTGACCTTCCTGAAGCTGGACCTCACCGGGCTGATCGCCGAGGGCGCGGCGCTCGACCGCGCGCAGTTCGTCGAATGCAAGCTACCCGGCGCCCGGCTCGCCCGCGCCTCGCTCGCCCGCGCGGTGTTCCTGACCTGCGACCTGCGCGGCGCCGATTTCACCGAGGCGCGGCTGGGCAAGGCGGTGTTCGTGAAGGACACCGACCCGCAAGGCGCCTGCTTCGCCCGCGCCGACCTGACGGAGGCCAATCTGCGCGGTATGCGCCTGTCTGGCGCGGATTTCACCCAGGCGATCCTGGACAAGGCCGATCTTTCGAAGACCGAGCTCACGGGCGCGAAACTTCCGCGCGTGCGGGCGATCGGCGCCCAGTTCGTTGCCGCCGTCCTGGCTGGCGCCGATCTCGGGCACGGCAATTTCATGGGCGCCAGCCTCGCCCGCGCCGACCTGCGCGGCGCCATCCTGACCGACGCCGGATTGTATGAGGCCGACATGGCGCGCGTCCGCATCGACCCGACCAGCCGCACCGATCGCATGCACACCACCCGCATGCGCTTCCTGCCGCGCTACCGGGCGCCCGCGCCATGACGCCCGGCGACCTTGCGCGGATGGTGCAGGACGGGGAGCTGATCCGCGCGCTCGCGCTGGCCGGCGCCGCGCTCGCCGGCGCCGACCTTTCGGGCGGGGTGTTCGAAGCGGTGGATTTCTCCGGCGCCGATCTCGCCGGCGCGCGGTTTCGCGAAGCGATCCTGGTGAACTGCCGCTTCGGCAGCGCGCACCTGGCCGGGGCCGATCTGTCCAAGGCCAGCTTCGCCCGCTGCTCGCTGCGCGGCGCGGACCTGTCCGGCACGCGCTGCGTGCTGACCCAGGCGGCGGAGTGCGACTTCACCGGCGCCAGCCTGGCGCAGGCGAACCTCACCACCGCCACCTTCGCCACCTGCAAATTCGATCAGGCGAGCCTTGCCGGCGCCACCGCCATCCGCTGCGCGCTCGCATCCTGCACCACCGCCGGCATCGATCTCCGCGGCGCCACTCTGGAAGGCGCGGCGCTGCTGGAACCCGATCTGACCGCTGCGCGGCTGAACGGTACGCGCTTCCTGCGCACCACGCTGAACAAGGCGAAGCTCGCCGGACGGGATTTGCGTGGCATCGCCTTCCCCGCCTGCCTGCTGGCCGAGGCCGATCTTGCCGGTAGCGACCTGACCGGCGCCACCCTGACGCAATGCGTGCTCACCGGCGCCTCGCTGGCCGGGGCGCGGCTGGACGGGGCAAACCTCACCCGCGCGGTGCTGGTCGGCGCCAAGCTGCCGGGCGCCAGCCTGACCGGGGCCAACCTGACCCAGGCGATCCTGGTCGGCGCCGACCTCAGCGGCGCCACGCTCGACGGCGCGCGGCTGTATCAGGCCATCGCCCCCGGGCTGATCGCGCCCGAGGCGCGCTTCACGCATTGCGACCTGACCTATGCCGATCTGAGCGGCGCGAACCTGACGCGGGCCAATTTCGGCGCCGCGGTGCTGGCCAGCGCCAATCTGCATGCGATCCAGGACGAGGGCGCCTATATTCCCGACCGCGCCAGCGCCAAGGGGACCGACCCCGAGCGGCTGCGGGCGGAAACCTGGCACGCACGATGACCCGGATCCCGAACCTATCTCGCGCCCCGAATCTATCTCGCGCAGGGAGAACGCCAAGATGACGATCGCAACCACTCAGGAGCGGCCGAACGGCGATCGGAGCGGACCCGCCACGACCCGGCCGGCGCCGATCGCGGCGATGCCCGCCTCGGCAGAGACCGCGCGCGTGCTCGATCGTACCGAAGACGGCCTGCTGCTCGCCTATGCCGGCGCCGTCCGGCCGGCCCGCGTGGCACTGAGCTGCCTGGTGCAGCCCGAACCGGGCGACCTGGCGCTGGTCGCCGCGACCGGGGCCGGACTGTTCGTGCTCGCGCTGCTGGAACGCCCCGCGCCCGTCCCGTTGCGCCTGATACTTGGCGCCGAGGCGGAGATCGCCGCCACCGGAACGCTGGCGCTGCTCGGCGGGCGTGCCGTGACGCTCGCGAGCCCCGGGCAGGTCGGCCTCACCGCCGATACGATCGAGATGCAGTCCCGCGGCGCGCGGCTGCTGATCGATGAGCTGGCGCATGTCGGGCGCGCCGTCACCGCGCAGGTGGGCAAGCTGCGATTGGTCGGGGAGGTCGCGGAAACGCTGGTCGATCGGCTGCTGACGCGGGCCCGGCGCAGCTTCCGCTTCATTGCCGAGGGCGAGCATCTGCGCGCGCGCGATATCGATCACCGGGCGGAAGAAACCGTCCAGCTCCGTGGCCGCACCGCCTTCGTCACCGCCGATACGCTGGTCAAGGTCGATGCCGACCAGATCCATATGGGCTGAGGAGCACGCAGGATGTTCGCCAATTCGCAGATGATGGGCATGGATCTGGCCTTCCCGGACGTGTGCCTCACGCCGGCCGGGCCGGTCGTGGTGCCGATCCCCTATCCCAACATCGCCATGGGGCCGACCGCGATCCCCAGCCAGATGATCGTGCTGATCGAGGCGATGCCCGCGCACAACCTGGGCACCGTCACCCCGCTCACCAACGGCGACAACGCGGGCGTGGCGACCGGGGTGGCCTCTGGCCTGGTGATGGGACCATCACGGCACCTGACCGCCGCGTTCACCGTGCTGTTCGGCGGCATGCCGGCGACGCGGCTCACGTCCATGAGCCTGCAGAACTCCACCAACGCGCCGGGCGCGCGGCTGGTACCGAGCCAGGTGAAGGTGCTGCTGCTGGCGCCCTGATACCAGCCGCCCGAAATACCGACTCTTCCGGTATTTCGGGCGGCTGGTATCGCGCGCGGGGTTGGTGGGGCGGCCGCGCGCCGAATGACACTCATACCGACCGCCGTTGACCCATCCCTTCATGGGTCAACGGCGGTCGGTATGAGCCGCCCCCCTCGCCGGCCCGGCGGAACCCGCCTATCTGTGCGCCCATGTTCCGCCCTACCCTGCGCGACGCCGCCGCGCTGATCGAAGCCGGCCTCGCCCCCCCCGAGCAGCGTGCCGCGCTGGACGCGGTGGGGGCCCGGTATGCCGTCGCTCTCCCCCCGGCGCTCGCCGCCCTGATCGAAACCCCCGCCGACCCGATCGGCCGGCAGTTCCTCCCGGATCCTGCAGAGCTCGTCACCGCCGCGCACGAACGCCCCGACCCGATCGGCGACGACGCGCTGTCGCCGATCAAGGGCGTCGTGCACCGCTACCCCGATCGCGCCCTGCTGAAACCGCTGCTGATCTGCCCAGTCTATTGCCGCTTCTGCTTCCGCCGCGAACACGTCGGCCCCGACGGCGGCCTGCTGACCGAGGCCGAGCGCGACGCCGCGCTCGCCTGGCTGGCCGGCCATCCGGCGATCCGCGAGGTGATCCTGACCGGCGGCGATCCGTTGATGCTCTCGCCGCGCCGGCTCGGCGCGATCCTCGATGCGCTGGACGCGATCCCGCATATCGAACTCACCCGTGTCCACACCCGCGTGCCGTTGGCCGCGCCGGAGCGGATCGACCCTGCGCTGCTGAGCGTGCTGGACCGCGCCCGGCCGCCGTGGATCGTGCTGCACGCCAACCATGCGCGCGAGTTCGCCCCCGCCGGGCGGGACGCGCTGGCCCGCCTGCGCCGGGCCGGGGTGCCGCTGCTCGGCCAGTCGGTGCTGCTGGCCGGGGTGAACGACAGCGAGGCGGCGCTGGAGGCGCTGTTCCGCGCGATGCTGGCCGCCGGGGTGAAGCCCTACTACCTGCACCAGCTCGACCCCGCCCCCGGCACCGCGCGGTTTCATGTGCCGATCGAAGAAGGCCAGCGGCTGCTGGCGGGCCTGCGCGGGCGGGTGACCGGGCTCGCCTGGCCCACCTATGTGCTCGATATCCCCGGCGGCGCCGGCAAGGTGCCGATCGGCCCCGCGTATCTGGAGCCCGACGGCAGCGTGCGCGATCCCTGGAGCGGACGGCACAGCCTGGCGGAGACCAGTCCGGCAGCACCTCCCCCGCGTGCGGGAGAGTTTGACCCCGCGCTAATGCAGCTTCACCGGCGGCCCGGCGCGGCGTGACAGGCTGCGCGACAGCGCGCCCAGCAGCGCGCGCAGATTGCCGTGCAGCGCGCGCAGGTGCATCCCGTAGAGCGAGCGGTACATCAGCCGGGCGAACAAGCCTTCGATGAAGAAGCTCCGCCCGAGCAGGAACCCCATCATGTTGCCGACGGTACTGTAGTCGCCGAGCGAGACCAGCGAGCCGAAGTCGTGATAGACGAACGGGGCGAGCGGCTCGCGGCGCAAGCGGTGGCGGAGCTGGCGCAGCATATGTGCCGCCTCCTGATGCGCGGCCTGGGCCCGTGGCGGCACTGGCGCATCATGGCCGGGGCGCGGGCAGGCGGCGCAGTCGCCGATCGCGAACACGTCGGGATCGCGCGTGGTCTGCAACGTCTGCGTCACCACCAGCTGGTTGATCCGGTTCACCTCCAACCCGTCCAGCCGGGAAAGCACCTCGGGCGCCTTCACCCCGGCGGCCCAGACGGTGAGTTCGGCCGGGATGAACGCGCCGTCCGCCAGCCGCACGCCGTCGGCCCCTACCTCGGCTACCCGCGCGCCGGTGCGCACCTCGACGCCGAGTTCGCGCAACAGGCCGTGCGTCGCCTCGGAAATCCGCTCCGGCAGGCCGGGCAGGATACGCGCGGCGGCCTCGATCAGCACGATGCGGATGTCGCGCGCGGGATCGATGCGATCGAGACCATGCGCCACCACCGCGCGCGCCGTATGGTGCAGCTCGGCGGCAAGCTCGGTCCCGGTGGCGCCGGCGCCGATGATCGCCACATGCAACTGGCCCGGCCGTACCGGTCCCGGCTGGGCATGGGCGCGGATGCAGGCATTGACCAGGCGGCGATTGAAACGGGCCGCCTGCTCGGGCGTCTCCAGCGGCACCGCGTGCGCGGCCACGCCCGGCGTGCCGAAATCGTTGGTGACGCTGCCGATCGCGAGCACCAGCGTATCGTAAGGGAAGGCCCGCGCCGGGGTGATCTCGCGGCCCTCGTCGTCGCTGGCGGCGGCAACGCGCACCATCCGCGCCGCGCGATCGAGACCCGCGAGCTCGCCGAGCCGGTAGCGGAAATGATGCCAGTGCGCCTGCGCGAGATAGTTCAGCTCGTGCTCGGACGGGTCCATGCTGCCGGCGGCGACCGAATGCAGCAGCGGCTTCCACAGATGCGTGCGCGCCCGCTCGACCAGCGTGACCTCGATCAGGCCGCGCCGGGCGAAACGGTCGCCGAGCCGGGTGACCAGCTCCAGCCCCGCCGCGCCGCCGCCCACCACCACGACGTGATGCGTGGCTTCGGGCCGGGCCGGTGCGGGGGCGGGCGCGGCGATCGCTACCCGCCCTCGATCTTCGGGATGAAGAACACCTCCGCGCCGGGGCGGAGTTGCTGGAAATACCCGACCTCGTGCAGCGCGCCGTCGATGGCGACGGTGGTTTCCTCCTCCAGGGTCTCGCCCAGGCCGGGAAACAACCGGTCCATCTCCCGGATCACGCCGCGCAACGAGTTCGCGGTGACCGCGAACTCCCGCTCGCCCCCGGTGTAGCGCCGGGCAAAGCCGGTGGTGAACACCACCTTCGCCGGCGCCGCACCGGACACGGGATCAGCCCCCTGCCTCGATCGCCGCCAGCACTTTGGGCGGGGACATCGGCAGTTCAGAGAGCCGCCGGCCGATCGCGTTCTCGATCGCGTTGGCGATCGCGGCCATCGGCGGACAGATGTTGACCTCGCCCACCCCCTTGGCGCCGAACGGATGCGCCGGGTTCGGCACTTCGACCAGCACCGCCTCGATCATCGGCAGGTCGGAGGCGACCGGGCAGCGGTAGTCGAGGAAGCCCGGGTTATCGAGCTGGCCCTTGGCGTTGTAGATGTATTCCTCGTTCAGCGCCCAGCCGATGCCCTGCACGACGCCGCCCTGGATCTGGCCTTCGACATAGGCCGGGTGGATGGCTCGCCCGACGTCCTGGGCGGCGACCCAGCGCAGGATCTTCACCCGCCCGGTTTCCGGGTCCACTTCGACGTCGCAGAACTGGGTGGAGAAGCCGGGCGCCTGGCCACCGGCGTTCACCGAATGGGCCGCGGTGATCGACCCGCCGGTCTGCGCCGCTTTGGCCGCGATCTCCTTCAAGGTCAGCGGCTGGAACTTGCCCACGTTGTCCCCGGCCGGCCGCGCGCAGCCGCCTTCCCACTCCACGCCGTCCGGATCGACATCCCAGATCATCGCCGCGCGGCGGCACAGGTCCTTGATGACGATCTTGGTGGTTTCGACCACCGCCATCCCGGTAGCGAAGGTCACGCGCGAGCCGCCGGTCACGTGGGTGTAGCCGATCGATCCGGTATCGGCGACGATCGCGCGCACCTTGTCGTACTCGACGCCCAGCGTCTCCGCCGCCATCAAGGCCATCGAGGCGCGCGAGCCGCCGACATCGACGCTGCCGGTCGCCACCAGCACCGTGCCGTCCGCGTTCACCTGCATGGACGCGCTCGATTCGCCGCCGCCGTTGAACCAATAGCCGGAGGCGACGCCGCGCCCCTGGTTCGGCCCGAGTGGCGCGCGGTAGCCGGGGTGATCGAGCAGCGCCTGCACCGTCTCCGGATAGCCGTTATGGGCGTGCTTCGGCCCGAAGATGGTCGGCGTGCCGATGCGCGCGGCGTTCTTCATGCGCAGTTCCAGCGGGTCCATGCCGATCTTCTTGGCCAGCATGTCGAGCACGCTTTCCACCGCGAAGGCGGAAATCGGCGAGCCGGGCGCGCGATACGCCGCCGCCTTCGGCCGGTTGGAAACGACGTCGTAGCCCACGGTGCGGGCGTTCGCGATGTCGTAGGGCGCGAACGCGCACAGGCAGGCGTTCATCACCGGGGAGCCGGGGAAAGCGCCGGCCTGGAACTTGAACACCGCGTCGGCGGCAACGATCTTGCCGTCCTTGGTCACGCCGATCTTCACCCACATCGACGAGCCCGAGGTCGGGCCGGAGGCGCGGAACACCTCCTCCCGGCTCATCGCGATGCGCACCGGGAAGCCGGATTTCTTCGACAGCATTGCGGCGACCGGCTCGACATAGACCACCGTCTTGCCGCCGAAGCCACCGCCGATCTCGGCCGGATAGACCCGCAGATCGCCCACCGGCATGTCCAGGATCCGCGCGGTCAACGCGCGCACGGTGAAGTGACCCTGGCTGGAGGACCAGATCTCCCCCTGCCCGTCCGCCTCGAACTTGGCCGAGCAGGCGTGCGGCTCGATATAGGCCTGATGCACGATGGCGGTCTTGAATTCGTGCTCGATCACCGCATCCGCTTGCGCGAAGGCGGCGTCCGGATCGCCGAGCTTGAATTCCAGGCGCTTGGAGATGTTGGAGGGCTTGGTCGGCGCGGGCTCGACCCCGCGGGTGATCATGTCGTCGAACAACAGCGGCGCACCGGGCGCCATTGCCGCGTCGACGTCGATCACATGCGGCAGCACGTCGTATGTCACGTCGATCAGCGCCAGCGCCTCGGCGGCGATCGACTCGCTGGCGGCGGCGACGGCGGCCACCGCGTGGCCTTCGTACAGCACCTTTTCGCGCGCCATGATGTTGCGCGTCACGTGCCAGAAATTCACCGCCACCCGCTCGGGGCCGATGTATTCGAACTTCTGTGCCGGGAAATCGGCGCCGGTGATCACCGCATGCACGCCGGCCAGCGCCTTCGCGCGGCTGGTGTCGATCGAGACGATGCGCGCGTGCGCGTGCGGCGAGCGCAGGATCTTGCCCACCATCTGGCCCGGCAGCTTGGTGTCGTTGCCGTAGATCGCCCGGCCGGTGACCTTGGGCACGCCGTCGGGACGGATCGGCCTGGTGCCGACCCATTTGAAGCCCGCCTTGCCCTCAGCCCCATCGACGATATCGTTCATCGCTCTCTCCCTGATCGCGCCTGCGCGTGGCCCTGATCGCGCCTGCGCCTGGCGGCAAGGATAGCCTCATGCGGGGCGGGGAGACAATCGAGGCGCAACGGGGCAGCCCCCTCGACTACTCCGCGCCGCGCGCCGCCAGCACCTCCCGGTACACCGCCAGCGTCTCCGCCTGCATCGCCGCGGTGGTGCAGCGGGCCAGCACCGCTTCCCGCGCCCGCGCGCCGACCGCCGCGCTTGCCTCCGGTGCCAGCGCCAGGACGCGCGCGATCGCCGCCGCCAGCGCCGCCGGATCGCCGGGCGTCACGCGCCAGCCGGTGACGCCGTCCTCCACCGTCTCCACCGGGCCGCCGAGATCGGCGGCGATCACCGGGCGGGCCATCGCCTGCGCCTCGATCACCACCCGGCCGAACGCCTCGGGCTGGGTGGAGGCGTGCACGACCACATCCGCCAGCGCCAGCGCCGCCGGCATGTCTTCGCACGGGCCGGCGAAGCGCAGCCGGCCGGCGAGGCCATTGGCCTCGGCCTGCGCGCGCAGTCGGGCGCTGTAGCCGGCGCGGCCCTGATCGGACCCCACGAGCACGCCGATCGCGTCGCGCCGATCCAGCCGCGCCAGCGCGTCGATCAGCACCGCCTGGCCCTTCCAGCCGGTCAGCCGTCCGGGCAGCATCACCACCGGTGCCCCCGGCGGCAGGCCCCATTCCGCCGCCAGCGCCGCGCGCCGGGCGGGGGCGACCGCCGCCGGATCGAACCGGCGCGGATCGACCCCGCGCGGGATCACCCGCAGGCGCGCTTGCGCCACGCCGTGCCGGGCGGCGACCAGATCGGCGATGTAGCGGCTGGCCGCGATCACCACCTCCCCCTTCGCCATCACCGCGTTGTAGCGGCGCTTGAACGGCAGGTCCTCGCCGTAGGCGCCGTGGTAGGTGGTGACGAAATGCGCCCCGGTGCGGCGCGCGGCGATCCAGGCGGACCAGGCGGGGGCGCGGGAGCGGGCATGCACGATGCTGACCCGCTCGGCACGGATCAGCCGTTCCAGCCGTGCCGCGTTGCGCCAGATCGTGAGCGGGTTCTTGGTCTCCAGCTTCAGGGCAACGTGCCGCCCGCCGGCCTGCGCGACCGAAGCCACCAGGGGACCGCCGGCGGAGGCGACCAGCGCGGTCCAGCCCGCCTGCGCCACGGCCTCGGCGATCTCGACCGTGCCGCGCTCCACCCCGCCGGTGACGAGGGAGGGCAGCACCTGCAACACCACCGGGGGATCGGATCGCGCCATCCGACCGGGGTAGCACGGGGGGACCGGCTTCGCAGGGGGGAAACGAGTCGCCGCCGCGTCCCGCCGCGGACTACTGCACCGGAGAAAAATCGGTCGGGCGCAGGAACCGGTTCTCCATATCCGTCACCACGCCGAGTTCGGCGCCGCGGCGCAGGAAGTCCTGCCAGGCCGGGTCGGCCGCCATGGCGGTGCGCCGGCGCTCGCGGTCGCCCTGGTCCTCATAGGCCCAGAGATGCACCACGCGGTTGAGCGGGCCTTCCACGGTGGTGAACCAGCCGAGGCAGCGGCCGAGGTATTTCTGCTGCAGCGGCCAGGCGTATTCCTTGTACAGCGCGACGAACTCGCCCATGCGGTTCGGCTTGCAGGTGTAGATGCGCAGATCGACGAGCATCGCGGTCTCCCGGTTGGTGTGAAGGATTATTCCGCGGCGGCGCGGACCGGCGCCAGTCCGGCCAGCGCGGCGCGGATCGCCGCCTGCTGCGCCGGTGTCGCCACGGGCATCGGCGCGCGCGGCAGGCCGGCGGGACAGCCTTGCAGCGTCTGCGCGAACTTGGTGCAGGCGGGCAGGTTGTCGCCGGTCATCGCGTTCCAGAGATGCAACAGCCGCACGTGCAGATCATGCGCGCGACCATGGTCGCCCGCCTTCACCGCATCCCACAGCGCGACCGAGGCGGCCGGAGCGGCGGACAGGATCGCGGCGATCGAGCCGTGCGCGCCCAGCATGTAGGACAGATACAGCAGCGCGTCGGTGGCACTGAAGATCAGCTTGCCAGGCGGCACCATCGTCATCAGATCGGCCACCAGCTTGAGGTCGCCGGCCGACTGCTTCACGCCGAGCACGCCCGGCACTTCGTTCATGATCCGGATCAGCAGCGCGGGCGAGAGATAGGACCACGGCACCACGTTGTAGATGATGACCGGCAGGCCGGTGGCCTCGGTCAGGGCGCGGAAATGCGCCAGCATGGCCTCGTCGTCGGGGCGGAACAGGTAGTGCACCGGTGTCACCTGCAGCGCCACGACGCCGAGGTCGGCCACCGCCTTGCCGCGGCGGATCGCGTCGCGGGTGGAATCGGTGATGATGCCGGCGATCACGGGGATGCGCCCGGCGGCTTCCTCCGTGGTGGCGGCGATCAGGCGACGGAATTCGTCGGGGTCGAGCGTATGGCCCTCCCCGGTCGAGCCGCCGGTGGCGATGCCGTGCACGCCCTGGCCGATCATCCAGCGCACCTGGGCGCGCGCGGCGGCGAAGTCGATCTCGCCCTCGGCGGTGAACGGCGTGGTGGTGGGCGGGATGATCCCGTGCAGCTGTGCCATAGCGGTGTTTCCCCCTTCGGCTTGGACGGCGCGCAAGGTAGGCGCGGCGGCGAGGGCTGTCACCCAAGGGGATGTCACCCAAGGGGATGTCCCCCAAGGGGATGTCACCCCGGCGGGTGATCCGAATTGATGCGCGGCGCCGGCTTCTCTATCAGCGGGGCCGGACAGGGCAACGGAGACACGTTCGGATGACGACGATCAGGTTGGGGATTCTCGGCGCGGGCATCATGGGGGAGCGGCTGCTGCGCGCCGCGCGCGAGCACGCCGCCGACGTGGTGCAGATCAGCGGCATCTGGGACCCGGCGGAGGCGGCGCGGGCACGCATTGCCGCCGCGCTGCCCGACGTGCCGGTGGCCGACAGCGCCGAGGCGGTGGTGGCGGGGTGCGAGTGCCTCTACATCGCCTCGCCGCCGGCGAGCCATCTGGCGCATGCGCGGGCCGGGCTCGCCGCGGGCCGGGCGGTGCTGTGCGAAAAGCCGCTGGCGGTCGATCCGGCCGCGGCGCGGGAATTCGTGGCGGAGGTGCGGGGGGCGCGCATCGCGGTGAACTTCCCGATGGCCTCCAGCCTCGGCGTCGCGCAGTTGCGCGACTGGATCGCCGCGGGCGCGGTCGGCACGCCGCGGACCTTGGATATCGAGGTGGCCTTTGCCGCCTGGCCGCGCGGCTGGCAGCGCGGGGCGGAGTCCTGGCTGGACCGGCCGGAGCAGGGCGGGTTCACGCGGGAGGTGGTCTCGCATTTCCTGTTCCTGACCGGCCGGCTCGCGGGGCCGTTCCGGCTGGAGGAGGCGTTCGTCGCCTTCCCGGAGGCGGGACGCAGCGAGCGGGCGGCGCGCGCGGCGCTGCGCGTCGGGGCCTTGCCGGTGACGTTGCTCGGCGCGGTCGGGACCACGCGGAAGGACGATCACAATACCTGGACGTTGCAGGGGGTCAACGGCGCGATCCGTCTGCGCGACTGGGCGATCGCCGAGCGGCTGGGCGCGGACGGGGTGTGGCAGCCCGCCCCGGATGCGATGCCGAACGAGCGCGCGCGTCCGCTGATCCTGCGCCGGCAGTTGCAGGCGGTGGCGGCGATGACGCGGGGCGAGACGCATCCGCTGGCGACGGTGGCGGAGGCGCTGGCGGTGCAGGAAGTGGTGGAGGGGATTCTGGCGGCGCGGTGACGGGGGGCGGGC
>JAJZVS010000352.1 GCA_021845555.1 Pseudomonadota bacterium | reverse complement strand
GCCGCCGCCGCCGAGGAAGCCGCGCGCGCCGCGCCGCCGCCGCTGGCACCCGCCGCGGCGGGGCGACCTGCTGTTCCTGCTGCGCATGGGCAAGCCGCTGCCCGAAAGCTGATCGGGCGGGCCGGGGGTACGCACGCCCAAAATGTTACGATATGACAACTTATAGCCCGGCGCCTCGGAAAATCCGGCTGCCCCGTTCTTGCGCGGCTGCGCGCGGGGCGCCAGACCCGGGCAGGCCGGCCACCCGATCGGCCGCCGGGTCGCTCAGACCGGAACCTGCCCTGGCATGGAAAAGTCAGGCGTGACGGCGACCACACGCGCTCACCCGCTTCGCGCAGAAAACCGCCCTCCTCCGGCGCCGCCGCCCCGCCCGGCCGCACGCTGCCGGCGCAACTGATCAGCCCCCCTGGCGCCGCCGGCCGTCGCGCGCGATCCTCGCTGCCGGCACACCGAGGGAGGCCAGGCATTGCCCACCGACGGGCCGGAGCGGGATTGGCAGCGCCTCGACCTGTGGCTGTGGTGCGCGCGCTTCCTGCGCCACCGCGCCGACTGTACGCGGCTGGTGGAAGCCGGCTCGGTGCGGATCAACCGCCAGCCCACCGACAAGCCGCATGCGCGCTTGCGGGTGGGCGACGTGCTGACCGTCCCGCTGTCCGGCGGCGTGCGGGTGGTGCGGGTGTGCGCGCTGGCAAGCCGCCGCGGCCCGGCGCCGGCGGCGCGCGCGCTTTACGACGATCTGACCGACCCGGTCGTGGCCCCGTCGCATGACTGACGCCCCTGCCGCCCTGCCGGAGGAGGCGGTCTATCTCCCCTTCGACCTCGGCCCGCATCGGCTGCGCATGGCGCTGACCGCCTGTCCCGCGCGCGACTGGATCGAGATCGACGCCACCTACCCGGCCGAAATGGCCCAGCGCCGCGCCCTGCTCGCCACCCGCCGGACCGAGGTGTTCGCCGCCCTGCCCGGTTCGGACGCGGCGCGCGCGGAAACCCTCGCCGTGCTGGCCGCGCATCTGCCCGCGCGCTTTCCGGCCTGGTTCACCTGCGGGGGCGCCACGCTGCGCAACCGTTTGACCGGGGAGACGTGGGACCTTGCCGATCCTCCCGACGACCCGCTGGCGATCGCCGGACGACTGGTGGCCGAGGATCTGTGCCTGGTCGATCCCGCCAGCCCCGCGCCGCTGCTGACCGCCGCGGTGCTGTGCTTCCCCAGCCGCTGGCGGCTGGCCGAGAAGATCGGCCGCCCGCTCGCGGAGGTGCACGCACCGGTTCCGGGCTATGGCGCCGCCCTCGCCCGCCCGGTCGATCGCTTCATGGCCGCGATCCGCCCGGGCCATATCGCGCTGCGGCTGAACTGGGCGCTGGTCGATGACCCGGCACTGTTCCAACCCGCCGGCAAGTTCCGCGCCGCGCCGGACCCGTCGGTGACGGCGGAGAACGCCGGCGCGCGCCTGTTCCTGCGGGTGGAACGGCAGACGCTGCGCCTGCTGCCCGCCAGCGGGGCGGTCCTGTTCGGCATCCGCGTGCACGTGTATCCGCTGGCGCGCATCGCGGCGCAGCCCGCCCCCGCCGCGCGATTGGCCGAGGCGGTCCGCGCCCTGCCGGCGGAGACCCTGCGCTACAAGAGCGTGCAGCCGTTCCGCGACGCGCTGCTGGCGTATCTGGATCGGAGGGCCGCCGCCGATGTCTGATCCGGAAGCGCACGACGTGGTGGTGCTCGGCGCCGGCGCGGGCGGCATGACCGCCGCCGCGGTGGCCGCGGCCGAGGGTCTGGATGTGCTGGTGCTGGAAAAGACCCCGCTCGTCGGCGGCACCACGGCGTTGTCGGGCGGCATGGTCTGGGCGCCGGGCAACGCCAAGGCCGCCGCGATCGGCCGGCCGGACAGTGTCGAAGCGGCGCGGGCCTATCTGGCGCAGCTTATCCCCGGCACGCACAACGAAGCGGTGCGGGAGGCGTTCCTGACCCACGCCGCCGAGGCGATCGCCTGGCTGGAAGCGCATACCTCGGTCCGGCTGCAACCGGTGCCGGTCTATCCCGACTACGATCCGGACCTGCCGGGCGCGGCGCTCGGCGGGCGGGTGCTGGAGCCGGTGGCGTTCGATGCGACGCGCCTCGGCCCCGCCTTCGCCCTGCTGCGCCCGCCGCTGCCGGAGTTCACGCTGTTCGGCGGCATGATGCCCGCGAGGCCGGACATCGCGCATTTCCGGCGCGTGTTCCGCTCCTTCCGCTCCACCCTGCGGGTTGCGCGGCTGCTGGCCAGGCATGCGCGGGAGCGTCTGCGGGCGCCGCGCGGCACCACGCTGGTGCTCGGCAACGCGCTGGCGGCGCAACTGCTGCACTCGCTGCTGCGCCCGAACGTGACCATCCGCACCGGCGCGACGGTCGCGCGGCTGCTGGCGGCGGATGGCGCGATCATCGGCGTGGAAGTGGACGGCGCGCCGATCCTGGCCCGCCGCGGCGTGGTGCTGGCGACCGCCGGGTTCTCGCACGATCCCGCCCTGCGCGCGGCGCTGCTGCCGGCGGCGGCGGGCCCGGGTTCGGCCGCCAATCCGGCGAATGCCGGGGATGGGCTGCGGTTCGGCATCGCGGCGGGAGCGACGATCGAGACGCGCGGCACGGGGGCGGCGTTCTGGACCCCGCTTTCCCGCTTCACCCGCGCTGACGGCAGCGCGGCGGTCTTTCCGCACACCGTCACCGACCGCGCCAAGCCGGGGATTATCGCGGTCGATACTACCGGACGGCGCTTCGTGAACGAGGCGCGGTCCTACCACGCCTTCGTGCAGGCGATGCTGGCACGCAAGCTGCCGTCGCGCGCCTGGCTGATCGCGGACCAGCGCGCACTTTGGCGCTACGGGCTGGGCGCGATCCGCCCCTTCGCGCTGCGCCTCTCCCGCTGGCGCAGGCAGAGCTATCTGGTTTCGGCGCCCGACATCGCGGGGCTCGCCCGTGCGCTAGGTCTCGACCCCGTGACGCTGGCCGAGACGATTGCACGGTTCAACGCGAATGCCGCGCGCGGCGAGGACCCGGATTTCGACCGCGGCACGGACGCCTATCAGCGCTTCATGGGCGATGCGGAACAGGTGCCCAATCCCTGTCTGCGTCCGCTGACCCTGCCGCCGTTCCATGCGATCGCGCTGGAGCCTGGCGATCTCGGTACCGCCGTCGGGCTCGCGGTGGATGCTTCGGGCTGCGTGCTGCGCGCCGACGGCACCAAGGTGCCCGGTCTCTATGCAGCCGGCAACGACATGAACTCGGTGATGAACGGCGCCTACCCCGGACCCGGTATCACGCTGGGGCCGGCGCTGACGTTCGGCTGGCTGGTGGGGCGGCGCCTGGCTGGCGGCGCCGCCCCGGAGCCGTGATCAGCTCTTGACCAGCGGGCAGCCGCCCTGATCCAGCGGGCGCCAGGCTTGGTCCATCGGCGTGACGGAAACGACCTTGGCCACGTCCCAGGGCTGCTTGCTCTCCGCCGGTGTCTTCGCCTGGAACAGATACACCGGGTGCAGCGCGCGGCCGTCGATGCGGATCTTGCCCGGACCGAAGCAATCGTCGTCGGTCGGCATCGCCTTCATCCGGTTCACCGCCGCGCGGCCGTCCTTCTTCGCCGCCGCCACGCCCATGTCGGCCACCGCCTTCAGGTAGTGCAGCGTCGCCGCGTAGTCGCCCGCCTGGGTCATGTTCGGCCAGATGCCGTTCACGGTCTTCTTGCGGATGCGGTCGTTCCAGGCGCGCGTGCGGTTGTTCAGGTCCCAGTAGTAGGAT
>JAJZVS010000351.1 GCA_021845555.1 Pseudomonadota bacterium | reverse complement strand
CTCGATCGCGCTCAACGGGCACAGCTTCGACCGCGACATCAGCGCGAAGCTGGGCCGCGAGGTGCGGGTGGAGAACGACGCCAACTGCTTCGCCCTGTCCGAGGCGACGGATGGCGCCGGCGCCGGGGCGGCGGTGGTGTTCGGCGTGATCCTGGGCACCGGCGTCGGCGGCGGCATCGTGGTGGGCGGGCGGCTGCACCGCGGCCCGCACCGCATCGCCGCCGAGTGGGGCCACAACCCGCTGCCCTGGCCGCATGCCGAGGAAGTGCCCGGCCCGCATTGCTGGTGCGGCCAATGGGGCTGCCTGGAACGCTACGTCGCCGGGCCGTCGCTCGCCGCCGAAGTCGATGGGCCGGGCGCGCATGACGCCAGCGGCCTGCCCGCGCGCGCGGCGGCGGGGGAAGCGCGGGCGCAACAGGCGCTGGCGCGGCATGTGGACCGGCTGGCGCGGGGACTGGCGGTGGTGGTGAACTTCCTCGATCCGGACGTGATCGTGCTGGGCGGCGGCCTGTCCAACATGGATCATCTCTACGCGGAGTTGCCGCCGCGGATCGGCCGCTACGTGTTCAGCGACGTGGTGCGCACGCCGATCGTGAAGAACAAGCACGGCGATTCTTCGGGGGTCCGTGGCGCGGCCTGGTTGTGGCCGGCGGCGTAAGGCCAAGGGGCGCTGCCCCTTGGATCCCCGCCAAGGGCAAGCCCTTGGAACCCATCTGTTGGCTTTGCCAGGAAGGGGGCGCTACCCGGACCTGGGTTGGTCCGGGTCGCGCCCCCTGGCCTTGCTTCTCCACGCCCCCCGGCGATGATGGCGGGAACACATCCCGGGGGAACATCCATGCCGCGGCTCGCTGACAAGATCGCCTTCATCACCGGTGCCGGCACTGGCATCGGCCGCGCCACCGCGATCCTGTTCGCCCGCGAGGGCGCCCGCGTCGCGGTGGCCGAGATCAACGCCGCCGCCGGGGAGGAGACCGCGCATCTGGCCGGCAACGGCGCCATCGCGATCGCCGCGGACGTGACGGATGCCGACAGCCTGCGCGCGGCGATCGCGCGCGCGGTGGGGCATTTCGGCGGGCTGCACATTCTGCACAACAACGCCGGCGGATCGACGCCGCAGGATGGCAGCGTGGTCGAGGCGCCGACCGAGGAGTTCTGGCGCGTCATCAAGCTCGATCTGTTCGGCACCGTGCTGGGCTGCCGCTTCGGCATCCCCGAGATCGCGCGCTCGGGCGGCGGGGCGGTGATCAACATGGCGTCCAACCTGGCGCTGATGGGGATCGCCGGGCGCGACTTCTACACCGCCGCGAAGGGCGGGATCGCCGCGCTGACCCGCTCGCTCGCGGTGGAGTTCGCGCCCCAGGGCGTGCGGGTGAACGCGCTGGCGCCCTCGGCGACGCTGACCGATCGGGTGAAGCAACTGCTGGCGGGCAATGCGGCGCTGGACCGGCTGGCGCAGTCGCATCTGATGGGCATGATCGAGCCCGAGGATATCGCCAACGCGGCGCTGTTCCTCGCTTCCGACGAATCCCGGAAGATCACCGGGCAGGTTCTGCCGGTCGATTCCGGCGTCACGATCTCCTGAAGGGAACGCAACGATGAAGATCAAGCGCATCGAGCATATCGCCATCGCCGGTCACTCGCTCGCCAAGGGGATCGAATTGTTCCGCGATACCTTCGGCCTCCCGCTCGAATACGAGGAGCGGATCGGCAGCGTGAAGCTGGCGATGCTGCCGGTGGGCGAGACCTATATCGAGGTGCTGGAGGGCGAGCAGCCGGGCGACGGCGTGCAGGAGTGGATTGCCGCGCACGGCCCGGGATTGTTTCATATCTGCTTCGAGGTCGAGGACATCGACGGCGCGCTGGTGGAACTCAAGGCCAAGGGCGTGAAGCTGCGCGACGAAACCCCGCGCACCGGACACGCGGGATCGCGGATCGCGTTCCTCGATCCGGCCTCCACCGGCGGGGTGCTGATCGAGCTCGCCGAACTGGCGCCTGGGCATTGAGCGGGAGAGACGCGATGGCCTTCGTTCACCCCGAATACCTGGTCTCCACCGACTGGCTCGCCGCGCATCTGCGCGATCCGGACGTGGCGGTGTTCGACTGCACCACCCATCTGATCCCGGCGCCCGGCGTCACCTACCGCGTGGTGCCGGGGCGCGAGGATTTCGAGCGCGGTCATATCGCCGGCGCACAGTTCATCGACGTGCAGGCGGATGTGTCCGACACGGCAAGCCGGCTGCGCTTCATGCGCCCGTCGCCGGAGGCGTTCGCCGCCGCCATGCGCCGCTTCGGCGTGCGTAACACCACGCGGGTGGTCCTCTATTCCACCGCCAATCTGTGGTGGGCGACCCGGGTCTGGTGGCTGCTGCGCGTGTTCGGCCACGACAACGCCGCGGTGCTGGACGGCGGCTGGGCAAAATGGTCGCGCGAGAACCGTCCGAGCGAGACCGGCCCCGCGCCCGCCCGCGCGCCAGGTGATTTCACCGTGCGCGCGGTGCGCGATCTGATGGCCGACAAGGCCGAGGTGCTCGCCGCGATCGGCGACGGCGCGGTGTGCACGATCAATGCGCTCGCCCCGGCGCAGCACACCGGCACGGGCGGCAACAGCTACGGCCGGCCCGGCCGTATCGCCGGCAGCGTGAACCTGCCGGCCGCGCATCTGCTCGACCCGGACACCAACACGCTGCTGCCGGCCGAGGCGCTGCGCGAACGCTTCGCCGCCACCGGCGCGCTGGACAAGCGGGTGATCACCTATTGCGGCGGCGGCATCGCCGCGAGCGCGGACGCGCTGGCGCTGGTGATGCTGGGCCATACGGATGTGAAGCTGTACGACGCCTCGCTGTCGGAATGGGCGGTCGATCCGGCGCTACCGATGGAAACCGGGTAGGCAGGGCGCGCTCCGCGGAGCCGGGGCCGACGGGTGCTGGTTGGCATGTGTACCATATGACCCCATGTGGTACACATGCCAGCGATGATCCAGATCCGCCACGTGCCCGACGAATTGCACCGGGAATTCAAATCCCGCGCCGCGCTGGCCGGGATGTCGCTGTCCGACTACCTGCTGGCCGAGTTACGCCTGATCGCCGAAGTCCCGACACGCGGGCAGATGCGCGCGCGGATCGCCTCCCGCCCACCGATCGTGTCCTCGGAATCGGCGGCCGATGCGGTGCGTGCCGAGCGGGACGCGCGTTGATCGTTGTCGATGCCTCGGCCATGGTCGAGGTGCTGGCGGGCACGGCCTCGGCGCTTGTGACCCGGTTGGTGTTCGACCCGGCGCAGTCCCTCCATGCGCCGCATCTGTTGGATGTCGAGATTGCCCAGGTGCTGCGCCGCTGGTGCGCCCGCGGCCTGGTCGATCCTGCCCGCGCGGAGGAGGCGCTGGCGGACCTCGCGGCACTGCCGTTGCGGCGCCACGCGCAGGATGTGTTGTGGCCACGGGTCTGGTCCCTGCGCCACAACCTGACCGCGCATGATGCGACCTATGTGGCGCTGGCGGAGCTGCTGGAGGCCCCGCTGCTGGCGCTCGATCAGCGGCTGGCCACGGCCGCGGGGCACCGGGCGCAGGTGATCCTGGCCTAAGTGGTGTCCCGGACGTTCCGACCCGACGGCTAGCCCGCGCCCCGCAGCCCGGCCCGGAACCGCGCCGCCAGCGCGCGGTACTCGACCGCGTTGCGGTCGAACTTGCGCCGCTCGTCCTCGTCCATCACCCGCTTCAGCTTGGCCGGTGCGCCGGTCCAGAGCTCGTAGCGGCCGATCACCTTGCCCGGC
>JAJZVS010000350.1 GCA_021845555.1 Pseudomonadota bacterium | reverse complement strand
GATGTGTGAATCTTGTAGGGTCAGACCCGGCCATGACGGAGAGGGCGTGACAGGCCGCGGCGCCTCCGCGCCGGGCGCCGGTATCCCGCGCGCGGCGCTGGAGGCGCTGGCGGAGGCGGATGCGTTCCGCGCCTTCGGCCTCGACCGCCGTGCCGCGCTGTGGGCGATCCGCGGCCTGGCCGGGGCGCCGCTGCCGCTGTTCGCCGCCGCCGAGACCGCCGCCGCCGACAGCGCCGAACCCGCCGTGCGCCTGCCGCCCTTGCCGGCGGGGGGCGAAGTGATGGCCGACTACCGCAGCCTCGGCTTGTCGTTGCGCGCCCATCCGGTGGCGTTCCTGCGCGCCGCGCTCGCGCGGCAGGGCATGATTGCCTGCGCCGGGCTGGCCCGCGCGCGCGATGGCGCCCGGGTGACGGTGCCCGGCTTGGTGCTGGTGCGCCAGCGCCCCGGCTCGGCGCGCGGGGTGCTGTTCATCACGATCGAGGACGAAACCGGTTTCGCCAACCTGATCGTCTGGCCCGATCGGTTCGAGCGCCAGCGCCGGCTGATCCTGTCCGCCGGCATGGTGGCCGCGCGCGGGCGGGTGCAGCGGGAAGGGGAGGTGGTGCACGTGATCGTGGACGAACTCACCGATCTCTCGGCGTTGCTGGCCGGCGTGGGCGGGGCGCTGCGCGTGCCGACGCGGGATTTCCGCTGACCGGGCAAGCGCTCAGTGCAGCACGGCGCGCAGCAGGGCCTGGGTCTTCGCATGCTGCGGCGCGCCGAACACCTGATCCGGCGGGCCGGATTCCACGATCCGGCCGCCGTCCATCACCACCACGCGATCGGCCACCTGGCGGGCGAATCCCATCTCGTGCGTCACCACGATCATGGTCATGCCGTCCTCCGCCAGATCGCGCATCACCGCCAGCACCTCGCCCACCATTTCGGGATCGAGCGCGCTGGTCGGTTCGTCGAACAGCATCACCGCCGGCTGCATCGCCAGCGCGCGGGCGATCGCCACGCGCTGCTGCTGCCCGCCGGAAAGCGTGGCCGGCATGGCGGTCTCCTTGTCGGCCAGGCCGACGCGGGCCAGCAGCGCGCGGGCGCGGCGCACCGTCGCCTCGCGCGGCTCGCGCCGCACCCGGATCGGGGCGAGGACGACGTTCTCCAGCGCGTTCATATGGGCGAACAGGTTGAAGCGCTGGAACACCATGCCGATCTCGCGCCGCTGGCGGGCGATGTTGACCGGCCGGTCCTCGACCAGCTTGCCGTCGCGCTCGCGGTAGCCGATCATCTGGCCGTTCACGGTGATCCGCCCACCCTGGATCGTCTCCAGATGGTCGATACAGCGCAGCAACGTGGTCTTTCCCGAACCGGAAGAACCGATCAGCACCACCGTTTCCCCGCCGCGCACGGTCAGATCGACGCCGTCGAGGATCTTGCGCGGGCCGAACCATTTCTCCACCCGCTCGGCCTCCACCACCGGGCCGCCCAGCCTCCGGCTCATGGCGCCAGCTCCCCCAGCAGCGGGGCCGCGGGAGCGACCGCGCCCCGGGCGGGGCGCTCGCGCGTGCCGTCCATGCGCCGCTCGATCCAGCGCAGCGCCACCGTCCAGATCGAGGTCAGCACCAGGAAGTAGATCGCCAGCACGGAATAGAGTTCGAAGGTGCGGAAGGTCGCGGAATTGATCGTCTCCGTCACCAGCAACATCTCCGAGACGCCGATCACGCTGACCAGGGTGCTGTTCTTCAGCATGATGTTGAACTGGTTGCCGATCGGCAGCAGCACCACGCGCAGCGCCTGCGGCAGCACCACGCGGCGCAGGATCATGGCGGGCGGCATCCCCAGCGCCTTCGCCGCCTCGGCCTGGCCGCGATCCACCGCCTCGATCCCGGCGCGGAAGATCTCGGCCATATAGGCGCCTTCGTTCAGGCCAAGCGCGAGGATTCCGGCCTGCACGTTGCCTGCCAGCGTGAACGGGCCGAGCTGCCAGTCGTGGAACCGCAGCAGCCCGGCGGCGGCAAGCCCGGTGTAGATGAACACGATCTGCACCAGCAGCGGCGTGCCACGCATCGCCAGGATATAGGCGCGCGCCGCGTAGGCGAGGGAGGAGCGGCGTGACAGCCGCGCCAGCGCCACCGGCAGGCCGATGGCAAGCCCCATCGCCTGCCCGCACACGCTGACCAGGATCGTCAGCCACAGCCCTTGCAGGAACGCCCCGCTCGGGTGAAGCAACTGCTGCCAGAAATACGGCCAGTCGAAATGCATGTCACGCCGCCCGGCTTTACTGCTTCAGCATGTCGATCTTGAGATCCCATTTGCTGAAGATCTTCGCGTAGCTGCCGTCCTTCATCATGCTTGCCAGTGCGCCGCGCAGCCCCGTGTTCAGCACCGTCTCGTCCTTGCGCAGGCCGATGCCGGTGGCGATCTTGAAATAGGGCGGGCCGCCGAGCGCGAACTGGCCGGGCGCGATATGGGTGTAGTAGCGCGCGGTCTCGTACGCGACGCCGTAAGCCGCGACCTGGCCGAACTGCAACTGCTGCAGCGCCTGGGTGTTCTCCGGGAACATCACGATGTCGATCGGTTTCTTGTGCGCCGCCTCCAGCGCCTTGTTCGCTTTCTGCAGCAGGATCGTCGCGGTGGTGCCGGTCACGGTTGCGGCCTTGCGCCCGGACAGGCCGGCCAGCGTGCCCACTTTCGGCGTGCCAGCCTTCATCAGCACCGCCTCGTGCGAATTCATGTAGGGGATCTCGTCGATCACCTTGAGTCGGCTCTGCTTGATGAACAGCTGGGAAATGATGGCGTCGCAATGATCCGCGAGCAGGGCGGGGATCAGCCCGGCGAACGGCATGTTAATCCAGACCGGCTTGACGCCGAGCTTCTTCGCCAGCGCGTCGCCGAGTTCGATATCGACGCCGGTGGGCTCGGTCTTGGCGTTCATGAACTCCATCGGCGGCAGGCTGATGGCGCTGCAATAGCGGATGGTCCTGGATTTCATCATCGCTGCCGGCAGGGTTGCGGCCGGGGCCGGGGTTGCCCCGGCAAGGCCGAGCGCCACCGCCCCGAGGGCCGCCCCAAGGGCCGCTCCACGGGTCACTGTGAGGGCCGAGCGGCCCGGACGAAGTTTGCGCACGATTTGGTCTTCCTTGTTCTGAAAACGCGACCGCGGTTCGGTGCTTCACGGAGCTGCCGCTTCGGGCCATTAGGCGGCTGTCGGCCGGGACCGCAAGCTAGAAACGACTAAAAATTATCCTACACTCTCTGTTATTGCCCATACTATATGCATTAACTGACCATATGACACTCATATGCATACATTATAGCCTATTCTGGGCCGCCATTCGGGATGGTGCCGTGAAACCGCCGGGGCAAGACCGCGGTATCCGCTTTCGGCACCGAGCCCCCTGTCCCGTGTCCCGTGTCCCGTGCCCCGTGGCGCGTTGCGACGACCGCGGATCAATGGAATGCTCCCGCTTTCCGGTCCCGGCACGGCCGGCGCCCGTCTTGCCGCGAAGGATGCCGTTCCCGCCATGCCGTCCTCCCAGGTCTCCGCCGCCGCGATCGCGCCGGCATCGGCGAATGCCGCGCATCGCCGCGGCTTCGCCCAGTTGCTGCTCTCGGTGCTGTTCCTCAGCAGCGGCTGGCCGCTGACCAAGCTCGCGATCGACCACGGCGCCAGCCCGCTCTGGTTCGCCGAGGGCCGCGCCGTGCTCTCCGGCCTCACCGCCGCCGTCGCGCTGGCCGTGTTCGGGCGGCTGCGCCTGCCGGTGCGGGGGGACTGGCCGGCGGTGTTC
>JAJZVS010000349.1 GCA_021845555.1 Pseudomonadota bacterium | reverse complement strand
ATCAACCCGGAAGAAATGCGCGTCGTCGATCCCGGCCAGATGGATCCGCGCCTCGCCGCGCGCGATCGCGACGCATTCGTTGAGCAGCACGCGGATGCCCATCGTCTCCAGCGCCGGCACCATGCGGATCGTGTCGTGGTTGCCGAGCACGGCGTACACCGGTCCCCGCAGCGCTTCGCGGACCCGCTCCATACCGCTGATCGCGTGGACGAAGGGCCCAAAAGTCTTGCCGCGGAAATCGCCGGTCAGCACGCAGGCGTCGTAGTCGAGCGTGGCGGCGAGTTCCGCCACCCGCCGCATGGCCGGCTGGCTCATGTCCGCGTGCAGGTCGCTGATGTGCAGCAGGGTGAAGCCGTCGAAGGCGCGCGGCAGGCGGGCGGAGCGCACAGGATTGTGGCGCAGGCGCACATTCTGGGCATTGCGGTGGCCGCGCCGATACATACCCGTGAGCCGCAGCGTCGCGCGGATCAGGGCGTGGACCGAATACCAGTTCTCGATGTGGAAGAAATTCAGGCCCTGGCCGAAGGCCTGCGCCTCGTGCTCGGCTTCGATCCCCAGCCGCTGGCGCGCGTGCAGGCGGCCGAGCCGGCCTTCCAGGAAGCGCATGAGTTCCGCGTCGGCGGCAGAGTCCTGGCCGGTGGCGTCCATCGCCGTGCTAGTGTCCCACGATCGTTCCGGGTGCCGCCGACCGTTGCCGGGCCGCCGGCCGGGTCAATAGCCGCGCTCCCAGTCGAGCACGTTGCGCAGCGGCGCCCCATCCACATAGGCGCGCAGGTTCTCGCAGAACAGCGCGATCGCGCCGTGCCGGTTGCGATCGCTCAACGAGGAGACATGCGGCGTGATCAGTACCCGCGGATCGCGCCACAGCGCCGCCGGCGGCGGATGCTCGAACTCGCCCACGTACACGTCCAGCACCACCCCGCGCAGATGGCCGCGCGCCAGCGCCTCGGCCAGCGCCGCCTCGTCCACGATCTCCCCCCGCGCGACGTTGACCAGCACGGCGTGGGGCTGCATCGCCGCCAGCCGGCGCGCGTCGAACAGGTTGGTGGTTTCCGCCGTCCACTGGCAGCAGATCGCCACGAAATCGCTTTCCGCGAGGAAACCGTCTAGCGCGGCGGCCTCGCCGAGGCGCGCGAACCCTTCCGGCAGCGGCGCGTCCGGGTCCACCCGCCGCCGGGTGCCGATCACGCGCATGCCCAGCGCGGCGCCGAGCCGCCCGACATCGCGCCCGATCCCGCCGGCGCCCACCACGCAGAGCGTCTTGCCGGCCAGCAGGACCGGCCGGTAGGCGCGATGGTCGAATCCGCCGCCGGGATGACCGCTGGCCTCCTCGCCGGTGGCGCGATCCAGCGCTTTGGCGAAATGCAGGATGCCGGCGATGGCATATTCCGCGATCGCCAGCGTGTTGCCGGCCCCGCGCGAGGTCGTCACCACCACGTCGCTGCCCCAGAGATCGCCGAGCCGCAGGTTGGACGCCCCGGCCGGGCGCTGGTGGAACCATTTCAGGCGCGGCGCGCGGGCGCGCAGATCGCGCGGGAAGGGCCAGCCGCCCAGGATCACCTCCGCCCGCGCCAGCAACGCGTCGCGTTCGGCGCGCGTGCCGTGTCCCTCCGCGCCAGGCGCGAGGTAGCGGGCGACGGCGAAGTCCGGCCAGGTGGCGCGGATCTCGCCGTCGAACCAGCCGCCGGCGTCGGTCAGCCGGATCGCCGGATCGACCGCGGCGATCCGCGCGCGATCGGCCTCGTTGATGCGCTGGATGCTGAGCACCTCGATCGGTCGCATGACAGCCTCGCCTGGTGGGTTCCGGAGCCGGGCGTGTGTAGCACGCGGCGCGCGCGGTCGCGCCGGGCTTGACCGCGGGCCCGGCATGGACCGATAAACCGGCCTTCCCCCAGGGGTCCGGTGGCAGAGTGGTGATGCAGCGGACTGCAAATCCGCGAATGTGGGTTCGATTCCCGCCCGGACCTCCATCTTTCCCGCCCCCGCATCCCCGAAGGGCCCCATCCCCCGATGACGACCACCGGTCTTGTCGGCCGTGACATCTGAGGCGGCAGGTCCGGCGCGGCTGCGCGTGCGAGCCCCTGTGCCCATCCCTGTTCCCCGCTCCGAGCATTCGTGTCCCGCCGGGCATTCGTGTCCCGCCGGGCATTCGTGTCGCGCCGGGCCGAACGGCGGGCAGGGCCCTGGCCTCGCGTGCCGACCCGGCTTCCCCGTCCCCGCAGCCAACGAGTAGAGCGCATCGTCGTGTCACTGAGAGATCGCATCCCCCGTTCGTACCATTTCACCGCTTCCGAGATTTGGCATCAGCGACTGCTTTTCTGGCTCAGCGCCATCATCGTCGGCTCCGTCTCGGTTGCATTCGGCTGGGGCACCAACGAGGCGACCGCGCTGTTTCACGGCGCCACCCGGGCTCATCCGCTGGTGGTCTTTCTCGTCTGCCCGATCGGCCTGGCGGCGGTAGCCTTCATCACCCGCACCGTGTTCCCCGGCTCGCAGGGCAGCGGCATTCCCCAGGCGATGGCGGCGATCCGCATGGAGCGGATGGAATTCGCCGAAACGATGCTGTCCTGGCGCATCGCCATCGGCAAGACCTTGCTGACTTTGGCGGGCTTCGCGGTCGGCGCCTCGATCGGCAAGGAGGGGCCGACGGTGCAGATCGGCTGCAGCGTGATGAACGGCATCGGCCGGCTCGGCCTCAAGCCCTCGCGCGAGCTGTTGCGCCTGCTCGTGCTGGCGGGCGGCGCGGCGGGCATCGCCAGTGCCTTCAACACGCCGATCGCCGGGGCGGTGTTCGCCATCGAGGAGATGGCGCACTACCATGTCGATGCGAATATCGGCCGGCGCCTGCTGGTCGTGACCGCGCTCAGCGGCATGGCCATGCTGGCGCTTGTCGGTAATTATACCTATTTCGGAACTGTCCACGCCAACATGCCGTGGGGCGGGAACTGGTTGGCGGTGCCCTGCATCGGCATCGTGGGTGGTCTGCTGGGCGGCGCCTTCGCGCGCATCCTGAGCCTGCCGATCCTGCGCTTCCCGCGGTTTCTCTCCACCTTTATCCGCGGTCAGCCGATCCTGTGGGCTGCGATTTGCGGCGTCGCGCTGGCGGGTATCGGCACGTTGTCGGGCGGGCTTGTCTTTTGTGCCAGCCATACCGAGGCACAGGGCGCGCTGCAGGGCACGATGGTGCTGCCGCTGGGTTTTCCCATCCTGAAATGGGCGGCGACGATCGTCTCCTACATCTCCGGCATTCCCGGCGGCATCTTCGCCCCGTCGCTCGCCGTGGGCGCCGGGCTCAGCGCGTGGTTCGTGCCGCTGTTTCCGCACGTGCCGCTGAGCGTGCTCGCGATGCTGGGGATGGCCGCGTATTTCTCCGGCGTCGTGCAATCGCCGATCACGGCGGCGGTGATCGTGCTGGAAATGACCAACAACATCGAGATGACAGTGGCCGTGTCGGCGGCGTCCATGTTGGGCACCGCCTTCTCCCGCATGATTTGCCGCAAGCCGATCTATGCCGCGATGGCCGATCAGTTCCTGGAAGCGATCGCCCAGCGCTGATCTCGCTTGCATGCGCGGTTCCTCGCCTTGCTGTGGAATCCGGCTCCCTCCTTGTCCGGCGCGTGAGCACGCTGCCAAAACGACGCGCGGTCGCCTCGGACCGCTGCTGATTCGAGGACCGATACAAGCGGTCCGAACGGGCGACTCATCTGAAGGCGGTCGGGCCGCTGGCATCTTCCTGATTTCGCCCGCGGCCGCCGTGACACCCCCGCCACTCCCCCCCCCCCCCCCC
>JAJZVS010000348.1 GCA_021845555.1 Pseudomonadota bacterium | reverse complement strand
TCGCCACGCGGCGCGTCCGGGGCCAACCCGGCGTGCAGCCGGATGCGATCGGCCGGGACCCCGGCGGCGGCGATCTCGCGCATCACCGCGGTGGCGGTGGCGAGGCTGGCGCGCAGCGCCGGCGCCCCGGCCGCGCCGGCGGCGGCTTCGGGCGCGACCGCCATCACGTCGAACCGGACATCGCGGTCCCGGCGCTGGGCGGCGCCCACGGCGAAGCGCAGCAGGGGGCGGTAGTCGTCGGGCGGCGTGGCGGCACCGATGGTGAGCAGCGGCACGCGGCTATCGAGCGGCGGCGGCTTGGCGGCGAGCGGCGTCGCGGCCGGTGCGGCCGGGCGCGCACCCGGCGCCGGGGCAAAGGTGGTCTGGTCGATCAGCGCGCAACCGCCAAGCGCGAGGACGACCAGCAGGCTCGCCATTCCCGCGCGCCAACGCGGCGACATCGGCAAAGCAGGGGGCGTCGGCGAAGAGATGGGGGGCGGCAATAGGGTGGGGCTCGACACGCGCTGCTCTCCGCTTTGTCGCGCTAGCTTGCAGGAAGCGGCGCCGCGGGCAAGATGGGCGGGGATTTCGCAAAGGACCGGCTGCCATGACCGCACAGACCAACCAACGCATCGACGGCAAGCGGCTGTGGGACAGCCTGATGACCATGGCGGAGATCGGCGCCACGCCCAAGGGCGGCGTGCGCCGGCTGACGCTGACCGATGTGGACAAGCGCGGGCGCGACCGCTTCCGCGCGGCATGCGAGGCGGCGGGCCTGGCGGTGCGGGTGGACGCGATCGGCAACATGTTCGCCCGCCGCGCGGGGCGCGATCCGTCGCGCCAGCCGGTGCTGTTCGGCAGCCATCTGGACAGCCAGCCCTCGGGCGGGAAGTTCGACGGCGCGCTGGGGGTGATCGCCGGGCTGGAGGTGATGCGCAGCCTGAACGACCTCGGCATCGTCACCGAAGCGCCGGTGGAGCTGGTGAACTGGACCGACGAAGAAGGCAGCCGCTTCGGCCACAGCCTGATGGGATCGGGCGTCTGGGCCGGGGTCTATGGCCTCGATGAGGCCTATGGGCTGGCCGACCCGGACGGGGTCACGGTCCGCACCGCGCTCGACGGCATCGGCTATCGCGGCGCCGAACCTGCCGCTTCCTTCCCGGCGGATGCGTATTTCGAGCTGCATATCGAACAGGGACCGATCCTGGAGCGCGAGGGCAAGACCATCGGCATCGTCACCGGCGCGCAGGCGCAGGTGTGGTACGACGCGGTGGTGACCGGGGTGGACTCGCACGCCGGCACCACACCGCCTTCGGCGCGCAAGGACGCGCTGGTGGCGGCGGCGCGGATCGTCGATCTGGTGGACCGGATGATGCGCGCGCGCGGCGAGGACGGGCGCGGCACGGTGGGGCAGATGTTCGTGCTGCCGAACTCCCGCAACGTGATCCCCGGCGAGGTGCGCTTCTCGGTGGAGTTCCGCCACCCCGACGGCGCGGAGGTGGAACGGCTGGACGCGCAATTCCCGCGCGAGGCGGGGTTCATCGCGCGCGACTGCGGGGTGAAGCTGGCGCTGACCAAGCTGTTCCTGGTGCCGGCGCAGCAGTTCGATCCGGCCTGCGTCGATCTGGTGCGCCAGGCGGCGGCGAAGCTCGGCTATCCGGCGCGCGAGATCGTCTCGGGCGCCGGGCACGACGCGGTGTATGTGGCGCGCTCGGTGCCGACGGCGATGATCTTCACGCCCTGCAAGGACGGGCTTTCGCATAATGAGCTGGAGGAGATCCAGCCCGGGGAGGCGGAGGCAGGGTGTCAGGTGCTGTTCGAGGCGGTGCTGGCGCGGGCGAACCGGGCCAGGTGATAGTGCCACCAAGCTGCATGCTGCGACTGGTCGCAGGTCATGTTTGCAGGCTTCGCCCCAGTATGGCAAGGTATCGAACTATTTTTCTTGAGCTATGATTTTCCGGCTTGCCAATCCTGCGGCGGGGTGCATATTGATCAGGCTGGCAGTCTGGCGTGACGGCACGAGTCATTGCCGTTTGCCCGAGGTGTTGATGGTCGCAACCCAACATGGTGTTTCGTCAGGACGCACGTTTATGGCTACGAAACGACTGCCCGGAGGTTACACTGCGCGAGGCTCCGGACCGAAGCAACCACATCCTTTAGCTAACACTGGGCCACTCGAATGGATCGGGAGGACGGTATGATTACATTCCGACAAGACGTGTTTGCTTGGATTCCGCAGCCGGAGATACCAAACCCCATCCACACTCTAGAGGCCGGGAGCAAGATCCTTGGTCCAGGCGGCTGTGGGCCGTACTTTGGTGGCGACAATTTTGTGATTCCGACATCGAATAGACATGCTTGGGCGGCGCGCACGTATCGAGCTATGCAAACGTTCGAGTTCGGCGTGCGCTCGTTTGGGGATCCCCCTCTGGTTAGAGACAGCACAGGCGTCCGGCCGGGAACGACGACGGTTCTCACCGGCAAGCGGTCGGAAGGGGGGCGTATCTGCTACTCCCACGTTGCTACGGTAAAGGCATCCTCGGGGCAGGTGAAATGGGTCCCGTCGGATCACTGGTATGAAGTCAACTTGCATGGCGCCGCTCAAGATCCCGTACCTACAATAGTAGGGCAGCGGGCACTGGGATCCTTTGGGGCTACCCTAGCGTCGGCGGCAACGCCGAACCTCGAATGGGACTTGACGATAAGATTTCAATCCGGGACGGGGATCCCAGCCTGGACTCGGGTGCAGTACGCAAAAAGTAGCGCAACAAGCCTGGACGTCTCCAAGAAGACATTCCCCTTTCCGGCAAACTTTGGAGGTGCCAATAACCTTGTCCACGGGACCATTACGGTTAGGCGCTTCCCAAGCTATGTAGTTTACGTAACTATTTCTAATGACGCAGCAGCACCGATATCTATCCCGGTCTATTTTGCAGACGCGAGTGGGCGTAACCCATGGGGAATGGGGGCCCTTGCTGAAATCCTGGTGGCTCACACGGATGTGCTCCGCCCGTTGACATGGTGACAGGCGTAGGGGATGGCCTTAGCGATTACACTACGACCTGCTTGGCGGTATCCGCCAGGATATCCATCTCGACACAGTTCTCCTGAAGCCGGCGCCGGCGATCCGCATGCGCTGATCGGGCTGGTACGGCGAAGCATCGCGGAGAACGAGCGCAAGCGCGCGGGCCGCCACCATCTGCGCGTGTTACTGCCGGGCGCGGACCGCCAGGACGAAATCTACTCGGCGCCTGGCGGAGGCACGTAGGGACGCATGGTAGGCGGACTTGCGGCTGATCTGGCCGGCCTAAACCACGAGAGCTCGTCGGTGCGCCATCTGCCGGGGTGAGAGACGCTCGGTCCGCCAGCCGTCACGGCAACGGCCATCTTGCGCTGCCACTGGCCCGATTACGCCAAGCCGATGTCCGCCAACGGCCTCGCGGCTCTCCTCCGCCCCTTGGCTTCACCTGATCGTCTTCGTCGCCGCCGCATACCGCCCCCGTAACGCCAGGAACGGCGCTTCGATCCTCGTGCAGATGAACGCCGGCAGCACGACCACCGCCGTGGTCAGCACCGCATCGCCGGTCGCGCTGGCGAACGGGAGCAGGGTCCGCCCATGATCGCCCAGCATCTCGATCACCCTGAAATGCAGCAGTTTAGATCGAGAAGCTGATCCGCCCCACCGCCTCCGCCGCCCGGCGCGACGCCCCTACCCCACCACCCGGTCCGCTTCCCGCAGCACCACATAGATCGCCGGGATCACCAGCACCGTCAGCAGCGTGGACGACAGCAGCCCGAACAGCAGCGAGATCGCCAGCCCCTG
>JAJZVS010000347.1 GCA_021845555.1 Pseudomonadota bacterium | reverse complement strand
GCTGGCCGGCGCCGGGACCGCGCGGATCGCTGCCGGCACGGTGCCGATCCTGGGGGCGACCCTGGTGGCCGCCGGCACCCCCGGGCGCGTGGATCTCGCCGGCCTGGAGGTGCTGCTGCCGGGCACCGGCACCGGCAAGCCGACGAAGCTGACGCTCAGTGGCACGATCACCCGGACGCCTGCCGGTTCATCCGCCGACCCGTCCCCCGGCTCCCCCTCTGGCAGCTCCCCTGGCACGCCCTCGGGCGCCGATCCGGGCGGGGCGGCGAACGGAGCCGGGCAGGTCGCGGCGGCGCTGCACCTGGGGTTCGACCAGGTGAGCCTCGCCGATCTCGCGCGCTTCTGGCCTGCGGGCCTCGCCGACGACCCGCGCCGCTGGGTCCTGGAGAACATTCCCGCCGGCGTGGCGCAGGACGGACAGTTCACCTTTGGCCTGCAAGCGCGGGCTGATTTCACCGGGCTGCGGCTGACCGAAGCCGCCGGCACGCTGCGCGGCACCGGCGTGGAGGTGCACTGGCTGCGCCCGACCCCGCCGCTGCTGGGCGGGCAGGCGGTGCTGCGCCTGCTCGATCCGGACCGGCTGGAGATCGACGTGCAGGCCGGCCGCCAGGCGCCCGAGCCGCCGGGGCGGGTGGAGGGGCCGGCCGTCGCGCCGGGGGAAGGCCTCGTCGTGCGCCGCGGGCGCGTGACGATCACCGGCCTGATGCACCACGATCAGGACATGCGGATCGAGGCCAGCGTGGCCGGCCCGATCCCGGCCGCGGTGGCGCTGCTGCGCGACCCCAGGCTCGGCTTGCTCGCGCGCCACAAGATCCCGCTGCACGACCCGACGGGCACGGCGGTGGCCGACGTGCGGGTCTCCCTGCCGCTGCTCAAGCGACTGACGATGGCGCAGGTGACGATCGGCGTCACGGCGCAGCTGAGCGCGGTGCACCTGGGCGCGGTGGTCGCCGGGCGGGATCTGGATGGGGGGGATTTCGCCCTGAAGGCCGACACCGACGGCCTGACCCTGGCGGGCACCGGGGCGCTCGCCGGGATACCGCTGCGGCTGGACGGGACCATGGATTTCCGCGCCGGGCCGGCCGGGCAGGTGCAGCAGCGCGTCACCGCGACCGGTCTGGCGGAGGCGAAGGCGCTGGCCGCCGCGGGGGTGCCGACGCTGGGCGTCGTCACCGGCAAGGTGGGGGTGCAGGCGGTCGCCACCGAGCGGCGCGGCGGCGCCGGCGAGGTGGCGGTGCGGGCCGACCTGACCGCGGCGCGGATTGCCGTGCGGCAACTGGACTGGGCCAAGCCGGAGGGTCAGGCGGCGCTGCTGACGGCGGACCTCCGGCTCGACCATGACCGGCTGCAGGCGATCGACCCGATCCGGTTGACCGGTGCCGGCGGCGCTGCGGCGCAGCGGCTCGATGGCCTGGCGCGGGCGACGTTCAGCGACGGGCGGCTGACCGGGATCACGCTCGACCGGCTGGCGCTGGGACGGACGGAGGTGCACGGCAGCGTGGTTGTCCCGCCGGGCGGCGCCCCGTTCGCGGTGCGGGTGACGGGGCCGGTGCTCGATCTCGCGGCGCGGTTCGCGCCGGCGCCAAAGGCGGCGGGAACGGCCGCGAAACCGCGTGCCGCGCCGCCGCCAGCGCCCCCGGCCGCGCCCCCGCCGGCCAAGCCGGCGCCACCCGGTCCGCCCTATACGGTGGAGGCCGGCTTCTCCACGGTGCGTCTGGCGGGCGGACAGACGCTGACCGGGCTGACCGTGTCCGCCGCCAACGACGGGCATGTGTTCCGCCGCCTGAGCCTGCATGCCGCCATCGGCAAGGCCGGCACGTTGGAGGCGGAAATTGCCCCGGGCGCCCGCCAGCCGGCGGGGGGGCGCACGCTGACGGTGCGGGCCAGCGACGCCGGGGCGCTGGCCGCGGGTCTCGGCCTGCCGTTCGTGCTGACCGGCGGGCAGCTCGCGGTGGCCGGCAGCTACGCTCCCGCGCCGGACGCGCCGCTGCGCGGCACCGCCGAGCTTGACAATTTCCGCCTGCGCGACGCGCCGGTGCTCGCGAAATTGTTACAGGCGGTCACGCTGTATGGGCTGGTGGAGGTGCTGCGTGGCCCCGGTCTTGGGATCAGTCAGCTGATCGCGCCGTTCAGCCTCGGCGGCGGCGTGCTGACGCTCGACAACGCGCGCGCCTTCAGCCCCTCGCTCGGCGTGACGGCGGCGGGGCGGATCGATCTCGACCGCGATCGGATCGACCTGCGCGGCACCATCGTTCCGGCCTATTTTTTCAACGCGCTCTTGGGCCACCTGCCACTGGTGGGGCGGCTGTTCAGCCCCGAGCGCGGCGGCGGGGTCTTCGCCGCGAGCTATGCGTTGAGCGGCGACCTTGGGCATCCGGACATGTCGGTCAATCCTCTGGCGGTGCTGACGCCGGGGTTCTTGCGGGATCTGTTCAAACTGTTCTGATCGATGGGGTGGCGGAGCCGGATCAATTCCGCGTAATGATACCGGTGCTCCCTTTTAACGGGAGGGTTCGTTCCTACATGGGGTTCAAGAGCAACCACACTGCCGGCAAAGCCGGCGAGGAGCAGACAGCCATGGCCGCCTCCACCACCGACCAGTTGGTCGGCATTCTGCGTGATACGATCGTCGCCATGGTGCGGCGCGAAGGTCCCGATCTGACCGCCCGTCAACTTGGTGTCTTCCTGACCTGCTATCTGCGGGAAGGGGAGCATACGGTGCGCGGCCTGGCGGCCGAGCTCGATGTGTCCAAGCCGGCGATCACCCGCGCGCTGGACCGGCTGGGCGAATTCGACCTGGCGCGGCGCAAGCGCGACACGCGCGACCGGCGCAGCGTGCTGGTGCAGCGCACCCTGCGCGGCAACGCGCTGCTGCGCGACCTGATCAAGATCCTGGACGAAGCGGCCCGCAACGCCGGCCTGCCCGGCGCGCCGGCGGCACCTGCCCGCCGCGTCCGCGCCGCCGCCTGAACCGCGCGGTCCCTCCGGACCGCGCGCCGACTTATCTTCAGGGCCAGGGGGCGGTGCTCCCTGGCCCGGCTTGTCTTGCGCGCGCGCCGCGCAGCCGTCATCGTCGCGTCCGTTCCGTGCGGGCAGGGGAGGCGGCGATGGCGTTGCAGCGGGTGGTGCTGGAAATCGGCATGGGCACCGACATTCGCGGGGCCGATCCGACCACGGCGGCGGTGCGCGCGCTGCGCGACGCGCTGTGGCATAATTCGCTCAGCGTGGCCGCCGCGCTCGGTCAGCCGGTCGATGCGATGGATGTCGAAGTCACCATCGGCGTGCCGCATCCCGAACGTGTGGACACCGCCGCGGTGCGCGCCGTGCTGCCGCACGGCACCGGCACGGTGCGCGTGGTGGACGGCGGGCTGGAAATACCCAACGATACCGGTACGGACTCGACGCTGATCGCTCATGCGGCGGCGGCGGTGCGGCTCGATCTGCGGTAACCCCGGGATTGCGCGCGGCGGCGAAAAGCCGCAGGCTTACCGTTACGTCACGCGGCGCCGCCCGGCGCCTGCGCGCGGGAGGAAACGCAATGGCCGCGAGGCGGGTGATCCTGGAACTCGGCGCCGGCAACGATCTGCACGGCGGGGACTACACCAAGGCCGCGCTGCGCGCGGTATCGGACGCGCTGCACCACAGCTCGCTCAGCCTGATCCGCACGCTCGGCCTCGATGCCGAGGCGATGCAGGTGGAGGTGACGATCGGCGTGCAGCGCCCCGAGCGCGTGGACCAGGCAAAGGTCGCCGCCGCCCTGCCGCATGGCAAAGTGACGGTGCGGGTGGTGAAGGGCGGTCTC
>JAJZVS010000015.1 GCA_021845555.1 Pseudomonadota bacterium | reverse complement strand
GTGGAACCCACCGAGACCTACCGCTGGTCGGACGGCTCCACCTACGTGAAGAACCCGCCCTATTTCGAGGGCATCACGATGGACCCGCCGCCGATCGTCGATATCAAGGGCGCGCGCATCCTGGCGCTGCTGGGTGACTCGATCACCACCGACCACATCAGCCCCGCCGGTTCCATCCGCAAGGTCTCCCCGGCCGGGGACTATCTGCTGGAACGCCAGGTGCAGCAGAAGGACTTCAACAGCTACGGCTCTCGCCGCGGCAACCACGACGTGATGATGCGCGGCACCTTCGCCAACATCCGTATCCGCAACGAGATGGTGCCGGGCGTGGAAGGCGGGGTGACGAAGCACCTGCCGTCCGGCACGCAGATGCCGATCTACGACGCGGCGATGCGCTACAAGGCGGAGGGCGTGCCGCTGGTGCTGTTCGGCGGCAAGGAATACGGCACCGGATCGTCGCGCGACTGGGCGGCGAAGGGCACGCTGCTGCTGGGCATCCGCGCGGTGATCGTGGAAAGCTTCGAGCGCATCCACCGGTCGAACCTGGTGGGCATGGGCGTGCTGCCGCTGACCTTCCAGGAAGGGATGGACCGCAAGCGGCTCGCCCTGACCGGGGAGGAGACGATCGACATCGCCGGTCTCGACAGCCTGAGCCCGCGGATCGAGCTCAAGCTGGTGGTGCACCGGCCGAACGGCGCCACCGACCTCGTGCCGGTGCTGTGCCGGATCGATACCGCGGACGAGGTGGAGTACTACCGCCACGGCGGCATCCTGCACTACGTGCTGCGCGGGATGGCGAAGGCCGCGTGAGCATGGCGTCGCCCGTTCATCGGCCACGATGACCGACTGGCTCCATCGCCCGCTCGGGCGCGCCGTGTTCGCGGCGCGCTGGGCGATGGTGCCGATCTACCTCGGTCTGTTCGTGGCGCTGGTGATGCTGGCGGTGAAGTTCCTCCAGCAATTGGTGGCGCTTGGCGTGACGCTGCCGGGTTTGTCGGGCGCTGATACCGTGCTCGGGGTATTGCGGCTGGTCGATCTCGCGCTGCTCGCCAACATGGTGCTGATCGTCGTGTTGGCCGGCTGGGACAGCGTCATTGGCCCGCTGACGCCCGAACGCTCCGACTTCGCCGACCTTGGCTTCGGCGCGATCAAGGTGAAGCTGCTCGGCTCCATCGTCGCGATCGCCGCGATCCAGGTGCTGGAAGGCTTCGTGCATATCGGCGACGTCGCCATCGCGCCGCTGCTGTGGCAGCTTGTCCTTCTGCTCGGCTTCGGGGTCGCCGGCCTGCTGCTCGCCCTGATGGACCGGCTCGGTGGAGGGCACTGACCCATGCGCGTCGGCATCCAGTTCTTTCCCGACATCGGCCCGGCGGAGAAATCTGCCCAGGCCTACTGGGCCGAGGCGCTGCGCCTGGTGGCCCTGTGCGACCGCTACGGCTACAGCCACGTCCGCACGGTGGAGCACTACTTCACCCCCTACGGCGGCTACAGCCCCAACCCGATGCTGTTCCTGGCCGCCGCGGCCCAGGTCACGCGCCGCGCGCGCCTCGTCACCGGCGCGGTGCTGCCGGCGTTCAACCATCCGCTGAAGCTCGCCGGCGAGATCGGCATGCTGGACGCGCTGTGCGACGGACGGCTGGATGTCGGCTTCGCCCGCGCCTTCCTGCCGCAGGAATTCGCCCGCTTCGGCGTGAAGCTGGATGACAGCCGCGCACGCTTCGAGGAAGGGATCGAACAGGTCCGCCTGCTGCTGGAGCAGGAGCATGTGACCGCCACCGGGCGGTTCCACAGCTTCCAGGACGTGACCTCGCTGCCCCGCCCGACGCAAACCCCGCGCCCGCCGTTCTATGTCGCCGCGATGGCCTCGCGGGAGTCGTTCGCGCGCGCCGGCGCGGCCGGGCATGGCGTGATGGCGATCCCGATGGCCGGCGGCGCGATGGCCGAGCTGATCGGGGCCTATCGCGAGGCCTGGGCCCGCGCCGGCCATGCGGGCACCGGCACGGTGATGCTGGCGTTCCACATGCTCTGCCACCGCGACCAGGACGCGGCGGAAAACCTCGCCCGCGGTCCGCTCGAACGCTACCTGAAATCCCTGGTCGCCGCCGCCTCGGACTGGACCGAGGGCACGACGTCGGCCGACTATCCCGGCTACGACACGCTGATCGCCGGCCTCGCCGCCGAGACGTTCGAAACGCAGGTGGCGAAATGCGCCGCCTGGGTCGGCACGCCGGCCCGCATCCTGGACATGGTGGCCGACTACCACCGCCAGATCGGCGACTTCGAGATCGCCTCCTTGCAGGTCAACTTCAACGACCTGCCCTTGGCCGCGTCCGAAGCCTCGATGCGGCTGTTCGGCGAGACGGTGCTGCCGCGCCTGCAAAGGCGCTGACGGGCGCGGCCGGTGCTGCTGATCTTCGGCCTCGGCTATACCGGCCACGCCGTCGCCGCGGCGGCCCGGGCGCGGGGGATGGCGGTGCTGGGCACCGTCCGCTCCGGCCACGGTCCCGGCACCGTGCCGTTCGACGCCGCCGCCGAGGCGATCGGCCGCGCCACGCATCTGCTGATCACCGCCCCGCCGGATGCCGGCGGCGATCCGGTGCTGGCCCGGCACCAGCCGGCGATCCGCGCCGCTTCCGGTCGCCTGTGCTGGATCGGCTATCTCTCCTCCACCGTCGTTTACGGCGATCGCGACGGCGGCTGGGTGGATGAGGACACGCCGCCCGCCCCCTCCGGCCCGCGCGGGGAACGGCGGCTGGCGGCGGAGCGCGCCTGGGCCGCGCTGGCGGCGACGATGGACCAGCCCCCGGCACTCGATCTGTTCCGCCTCGCCGGCATCTATGGTCCCGGCCGTTCGGCGTTCGACGATCTGCGCGCCGGCACCGCGCGGCGGGTGCTGAAGCCCGGCCACGCGTTCGGCCGCATCCATCGCGCGGACATCGCCCGCGCGGTGCTCGCCGCGATCGACCGCCCGCCCACCGGCGCCGCGCCGCGCGTGCTCAACCTGGCCGACGACACGCCGGCGGAAAGCGCCGTGGTGATCGAGGAAGCGGCACGGCTGCTCGGCATGCCGCCGCCGCCGGCGGTGCCGTTCGCGGTGGCGGAGGCGGCGATGAGCCCGATGGCGCGCAGCTTCTGGGCGGAGAACCGCCGCATCGCCAGCCGCAAGACCCAGGCCGCGCTGGGGATCGGCTGGCGCTACCCCAGCTACCGGGAGGGCCTAGCAGCCATCCTCGCCGCCGAGCAGGCCGGCAAGGATGTCCCCGAGTAGCGCCAGATCGGCTGGCCGCGACAGGCGGTGGTCGCCGTCCTTCACCAGGATCGTGCGGACATCGTTGCCGGCGATCCGTTCCGCCAGCCGCAGGCTGGTTTCCCACGGCACGTCCGGATCGCGCTGGCCGTGCAGCAGGCGCACCGGGCAGTCGAGCGCGATCGGCCCGTCCAGCAGCAGATGGCGCCGCCCGTCCACGATCAGCGCGCTGGTGATCGGGGTGGGCGGGCCATACTGGCTCGGGATGTGCAGCACGCCCTCGGCCAGCAGCTTCGCACGTTCGGTCGGCGCCATGGCCTGCCACATCAGCCGTTCGGTGAAATCCGGCGCCGCGGCGATGCCGATCAGCCCGGCGATCCGGGCGCGCCGGGCGCGCGCGACCAGCAGCGCGATCCAGCCGCCCATGGACGATCCGACCAGAAGCAGCTTGCCGGTCGTCAGCCGGTCGATCGCGGCGAGCGCGTCCTCGGTCCAGCGGCCGATGGTGCCGTCCTCGAACGCGCCGTCGCTGGCGCCGTGGCCGGAATAGTCGAACCGCAGCAGCGCCTGGCCGCGCGCGGCGCAGACCTCGGCCAGGTGGCGTGCCTTGTCCCCGGTCATGTCGCTGCGGAAGCCGGGCAGGAACACGACCGTGGGCGCGCGCCCGGCCAGCGGCAGCGCGGCGAGGGCCACGCCGTCGCCGCGATCGAAGCGCAGCGGGGCGGAGGCGTCCGGCATGGGGTGCCCGCTCGCCCTCACGCCGCGCGCACCGCCGGGATCACCTCCTCGGCCAGCCGGTGCATCTGCTCCAGCGACTGCGCGAGCGACATCCCCGGCCAGTGGGCGCCGAACACCACGTAGGTCACGCCGAACCGGCGCTTGAGCGTGAGGATCTGCTCGGTCACCTCGGCGGGCGAGCCGAACAGGAAGCGGTCGTCGATCAGGCTGTCGAAATCCATATCGAAATTATCGTCCGCCGGCATCACCTTGTCCTGGCCCCAGGCGCGATAGGCGGCGTATTTCACCTCCAGCGCGGGGCGGGCCAGCCGGATCGCCTCGGCGCGGGAGGAGGCGACGAACACCTCCCGCATGATCGGGAACTCGGCGGGCAGTCCCTTGCCGGCGGCATCGAGCGCGCGCTGGTAGATCCCCATCTGCCGCTCGATCGTGGCGAGCTTGTTGTGCGGATTGATGTACCAGCAATCGGCCATGCGCGCGGCGCGGCGGATGCCGACATCGGCGTTGGCGCCGATCCAGATCGGCGGCATCGGTTGTTGCAGCGGTTTCACCGAGCAATTGGCGCGGTCCAGGGTGTAGTGCGTGCCCTGCTGGCTGACGAATTCCTCGGTCCACAGCCGCTTGACCGCGTCCAGGCATTCCTCGAAGCGCGGGCCCGACTGTTTCGTCGTGGTGCCGAAAGCCTGGAACTCGACCTCGCGGTAGCCGACGCCGGCGCCGAACACCAGCTTGCCGTCGCTCATGATATCGAGCGAGGCGAGCTGCTCGGCGAGATCGAGCGGCTTGTGCAGCGGCAGCAGCACCACCCCGGCGACGATGCGCAGCTTCGGGCACAGCGCCGCCACCTGCGCGAGGAAGGGAAACTGCTGCACGCTCTGGAACGGGTGGGAACTGTAGTGCGATCCCTTGACGATGGAATCGTAGCCCAGCGCTTCGGCCTGGCGCGCGGTTTCCAGGTCCTCGCGCACCCGCACGCGCATGTCGTCGCCCATCGGGTACTGACCGCGGATCATGATGCCGAATTTCATCGCCGGGTCCCTTTCGTTCACGCGCCGAAGACGAATTGCTTGCCGACCGCGGCCGGCGCCACCATCGGCTCGCCATAGGCGCGCACCAGCGCGCCCACCGCGCGCCAGCCGCTGCAATGCGCCGGGATGATGAGATCGAGGCCGAAGGTGCCGAGATCGCGCACCGTTTCGGGGATGATCTCCTCGTTCTCGCCGGACAGGTGGAACCCGCCCATCACCGCGTGCAGCGTCTCGTCCGGAAACGCCGCGCGCGCCGCGTGCAGCACGTTCACGATCCCGGCATGCGAGCAGGCGGAGAACACCACGAGACCCTTGCCCTTCACCCGCGCGGCGAGGAAGCGCTCGTCCATCAGCAGCGGGTCGGGCACCCAGCGCCCGTCCGGCATGCGCCGCACCTGGCCGGGCAGGCCGCGCTCATAGGCGGTGCGGCGCGGGATCTCGCCGCTGATGTAGAATGCCCCATCCAGCGCCGCTTGCGGCTCGGCGGTCAGGACCGGCCGCGCGCCGTGCTTCGCGAGCGTCTCCGGCGTCGGCAGGAAATCCATCGGGAACACGCCGCCGTCCGGCTGCAACTGCGCGCGCTCGTCGAACATGCCCGGATGCAGGTAGCAGGGCACCGTGCGTCCGCCGTTGGCGGCATGGATCAGATCGAAGGCCTGCACCAGCCCGCCGCCATGGTCCCAGTGGCCGTGCGAGAGCATCACCGCCTCGATCGCGGCGAAATCCACCCCGAGGCGGGCGCCATTGCGCGCCACCGCGTAATCGACCGGCCCGGCATCGAACAGGATCGTGCGTGCGCCGCCGGCGGTGTGGGCGGTGACCACCAGCGACAGCCCGTGGTTGGCGCAGCAGAGCGCGGCGCCGGCGGTGCGGATCATGCCGGCGCGGCGCAGCACCTGGGATTCGCGGGTGACGAAGCCGGGCACCGAGGACAGCATGTCGGTGACGTTATCGACCAGCACCTGAACCGTCAGCCGGTCCGCCGCAAGGATGTCCATCGCCGCTGCTCCCGCCATTGATCGCGCATCACACCAAGCGCCGCGCGCGCGGGCAAGGGAGGCCGTCGAAATACGCATTGGGGTGCGGATTGTCGTTTTCCCGCCGCGGCACTAGCCTGCCCCGGCAAGGCCGCGGCGGGACCGCGTGCCGGGAACGTTGGAAAGCGAGGCAGACATGGCCGATTACAAGGACATCCTCTACGAGGTCGAGCGCGGCGCGGCGACCATCACCATCAACCGCCCGACCAAGATGAACGCCTTCCGTCCGCAGACCTGCGCCGAACTCATCACCGCGTTCCTGCGCGCCGGGTGGGACAAGGACGTTGGCGTGATCGTGCTGACCGGCGCCGGGGAGCGCGCCTTCTGCACCGGCGGCGACCAGTCCGAGCACGACGGCCAGTATGGCGACGGCCAGACCCGCGGCACCGTGGGCATGCCGGTCGAGGAACTGCACAGCGTGATCCGCGACGTGCCGAAGCCGGTCATCGCCAAGGTGCGCGGCTACGCGATCGGCGGCGGCAACGTGCTGGCGACGCTGTGCGACATGACGATCGCCGCCGAGAACGCCATCTTCGGCCAGGTCGGCCCGCGCATGGGCTCGGTCGATCCCGGCTTCGGCACGGCCTACCTGTCCCGTCTGGTGGGCGAGAAGAAAGCCCGCGAGATCTGGTACATGTGCCGCCGCTACACCGCGAAGGAGGCGGTGGAGATGGGCCTCTGCAACAAGGCCGTGCCGGGCGACCAGCTCGATGCCGAGGTGCGCGCCTGGTGCGACGAGCTCGTGCTGCGCAGCCCGACCGCGATCGCCATCGCCAAGCGCTCCTTCAACGCCGACAGCGAGAATATCCGCGGCATCGGCGCGTTGGGGATGCAGGCGCTCAGCCTCTATTACGCGACCGATGAATCGAAGGAAGGCGTGACCGCGCTCGGCGAGAAGCGCACGCCGGACTTCCGCCGCGCGCTCGGTCTCAAGTCCTACGTGCCGACGAAGCCGTAGCGCCGCAATCGCCCTCGCCGCGCCCGCTTGCGCGGGGCGAGGGCGAATTGACGCAGGTCAACGCGCGCCGCGGCGAAACCGGTTCTGATCGCCAGGGTCATCCCTCCCGAACCGGAGACCTTGCCATGTCCGACGACCTTGCCCTGCAAGCCCGGGTAATGGAGGAGCTCGCGTGGGATCCCGCGGTGGATCCCGCGCGGATCGGCGTCGCCGCCCGGCACGGCGTGGTGACCCTGAGCGGCATCGTCGAAAGCTTTGCCGCCAAGGCCGCCGCCGAACGCGCCGCCGGGCGCGTGCGTGGCGTGCGGGCGATCGCCACCGAGATCGAGGTGCGGCTGCCGGCCGATCACCACCGCGCCGATGCCGAGATCGCCGAACGCGCGCTGCGCCTGCTCGAATGGGATGTGGAAGTCCCGCACGAGCGCATCCGCCTGCGGGTGGAGCACGGGCTGGTCACCCTGACCGGCGAGGTCGGCTACCATTTCCAGCGCGCCGCCGCCGAGGCCGACCTGCGCCGGCTGGGCGGCGTGCGCGGCGTGACCAACCTCGTCCGCGTCGTGCCCGCCGAGGCGCCGGCGGTGGAACCCGACCTGGTGCGCCGGCAGATCGAGGCGGCGCTGCGCCGCAACGCCGAGATCGAGGCCGGCGGGATCAGCGTCGAGATCATCGCCGGCCGGGCGATTCTGCGCGGCCGGGTGGAGACCTGGACCGAACGCGCCCTGGCCGAAAGCGCAGCACTCGCCGCGCCGGGCGTGATCGAGGTGGAGAACGCGCTGGAAGTCGCGCCGTAGTGTCCTGCCCCTGAAATGCCCTCGCATTTCAGGGACCAGCAGGCCACTGAAAACAAAGAGCTGGTGTCCCGGCGCATGATGACCATATCGGCGAGTCGGGACACCAGCCGCGATCACGCCGCCGGGATCACGCCGCTGGGGCGCTCGTTTCCCACAGCGCGCGGATCATCCGCATCAGTTCCAACGCCTCCGCCCAACGGTCGGACAACTCGTACCCGTCGGCGCCGGTGATCGCATAGGGCGGCGGGCCGAACTCGCAAAGGAACGTCAGCGTGGCGTCCGGCCCCGCCCGTCGGCGCCAGGAGCGGAACGCGTAGTCCCACCAGCCCATGAACAGATCGACCCAGATCCGGTTCTGCGGGAAGCCGATCGGCACTTGCACCTGCTCGCGGCTCGCCACCCGCCCATGGATGCCCCAGCTGTGGTCGAGGATGTGGTGGATCAGCGCGTGGTTCTCCTCGGCGACCGGATAGGCGAACTCGCGGCCCACCAGGTAGTGCGACACGTCGGCGGTCAGCCGCAGGTCGGGGAAGCAGTCGAGCAGACGGAGGGTGAAGAACAGATCGGTGGTCATGCGGTCGCGGTGGGTTTCGACATGCACCGCGACGCCCGCCTGCTCGCCCAGCCGCCGCCAGCCTTCCAGTAGGGGAACGCAGTCCTCCAGCCGGTGCGGGCGCACGTCGGGCTGGAGGTTCACGTGATCCGCGCCGAGCTCGGCCACCAGATCGAGCACCGGGGCGAGGTCGTCCACCGTCCGCGGATAGCATTGCGCCTGCCAGGTCATCGCGTGCCCGCGCAGGAGCCCGGTGACGCGCCGGGCGAAGACGGGATCGACGAAGCGCACGCCGGCGCCGTCGAACCCGGCGGCGCGGATCATCTCCAGCTGCGTCTCCAGCGGCCATTCCGCGCCGTCCGGCCGGCGCCGCTCCATCGCCCAGAGCGACTGATAGACCGCAAGCCGCTGCGCCATCCGCCCGCCCCCTGCCGCGTTGCCCCGCGGCAGCGTCGGTCAGGCGGAAGGCCGCGTCAAATCGCCACGCGCACGCCGAGCTCCACCACGCGGTCGTAGGGGATGCGGAAGAACTCGGTCGCTGGCACGGCGTTGCGCGCCATCATCAGGAACAGCCAGCGCCGCCACAGCGCCATCTTCGGCGCGAGCGAGGGCACCATCACCTCGCGGCCGAGGAAATAGCTCGCCTGCATCGGATCGAACTTCACCCCGCGCGCCGGCAGGTCCTCCAGCGCGCGCGGGATGTTCGGGCTTTCCATGAAGCCGTAGCGCAGGACCACGCGGTGCATCCCCGGCGCCAGCTCCTCGACCTGCATGCGGGTGCGCGCCTCCGGCACATCCAGGTTCTGCACCGTGACGAACAGCACCTGCTCGTGCAGCACCTTGTTGTGCTTGAGGTTGTGCAGCAGCGAGGTGGGCACGTAGTCCGGGTTGCCGGTCAGGAAGATCGCCATGCCCGGCACCCGGATCAGGCTGCGCGACTGCGGCAGCCGGGCCAGGAACGGCGCCAGCGGCAGGCTGTCCTGCTGCCAGCGGGCCAGCAGCAGATCCCGTCCGCGCTTCCACGACGTCATCAGCGCCATCAGGCCGAGGCCAAGCGCCAGCGGCACCCAGCCGCCCTCCACGATCTTCACCGTATTGGCGGAGAAGAAGATCAGGTCCACCAGGAACAGCGCGCCGAACAGACCGAGCGCCGCCCAGCGCGACCATTTGAACTGCCGGCGGAACACGATCGCCGCCAGCACGCAGGTGCAGAGGAAGGTTCCGGTCACCGCGATGCCGTAGGCCGAGGCCAGACTGTCGCTGGTCTTGAACGCCAGCACCAGCGCCAGCACGCCCACCATCAGGCCCAGGTTCACCTGCGGGACGAAGATCTGGCCCCGCTCCGTCGAACTCGTGTGCACCACCGTCATGCGGGGCAGGAAGCCAAGCTGCATGCATTGCCGGGTCATGGAATAGGCCCCCGAGATCACCGCCTGGCTCGCGATCACGGTGGCCGCCGTGGCCAGCACCACCAGCGGGAGTTGCAGCCAGTGTGGCGCCAGCAGGAAGAACGGGTTGTGCAGCGCCGCGGGGTCGGAGATCACCACCGCGCCCTGGCCGAAATAGTTCAGCACCAGCGTCGGCAGCACGAAGAAGGTCCAGCTGCGGCGGATCGGGCTCACGCCGAAATGGCCCATGTCGGCATACAGCGCCTCGGCCCCGGTGACACACAGCACCACCGCGCCGAGCACGAAGAAGGCCATGCCCTTGTAGATCAGCACCAGCTTGAGCGCATACCAGGGCGACATTGCCAGCAGCACATAGGGGTGCACCGCGATCTGCGCCGCGCCCAGGGCACCGATCGCCACGAACCACACCGCCATGATCGGGCCGAACAGCCGGCCGATGCTGCCGGTGCCGCGCGACTGCACGGCGAACAGCAGCACGATCACCACCGCGCTGATCGGCAGCACGAAGTCCTTGAGATCGGGCGACGAGATCTCCAACCCCTCCACCGCCGACAGCACGGAGATCGCCGGGGTGATGACGCCGTCGCCGAAGAACAGGCAGGCGCCGGCGATTCCCACCAGCGCGACCATGCCGCGCATCCATGGGCTGACGCAGACCCGCTGCGCCAGCGCCATCAGCGCCAGGATCCCGCCCTCGCCGCGGTTGTCCGCCCGCATCACGAGAAGGACATATTTGACCGTGACGATGAGGATCAGCGCCCAGAAGATGAGCGAGAGGATCCCAAGGATCTCCACGTCCGAAACGCGGATGCCGCGGAACAGAATCAGGCTCGATTTGAAGGCGTAGAGCGGACTGGTGCCGATATCGCCATAGACCACGCCGAGCACGGCCAGCAACATGCCCCATTGCGGGGGATGCCCGGCGTCTTCGGCTGCGGCGGGGGCCGCCGTCATGCCTGAACTCCCTCGCAGAGGCGGCGGACGCATACGCTTTCGCACCGCGGCAGACAACAGGGCCGCCGGGGCGGCAGCACTTCCCAATGCGAGCGGCTCGCACCTTCCGGCTGAGTCCGACCCGCCACACCCGGCGACGGCTCCCTATCGGGGCCCCGGCGGGGGCCAGTCTCGCGCCGCGTGCATCACGCGAAGGATGGAAACCGTGCGGGCGTCCTCGGTATAGACAACGATATAGTTCGCGCGAACGACCATTTCCCGGGTGCCGGCAACGCGTCCCGGCCGGTAAAGCCTCGGTTGCCGCACCAGCTTCGCTGCCTTGGCCGCAATCTCGTCGCGCAGCCGCTGCGCGGCATCCGGGTTGTCGTTGGCGATATAGTCGATAATCTCCAGCAGATCGGCGCGGGCCGTCTCCCGCCACTCAAGCACGGGCACGGCGTTTCCGGTCGATCACGGCCTGCGCTTCATCCATGACCTGCGGATGCGGAACCGCCGGCCGGTCGTCGGCAAGCGCCTCGCGGACCTTGGCACGAAACCACGCGTCGTAGGCTTCCGGATCCGCGGTGAGGCTCGCGGGCAACGCACCGTCCCGCGCGACACGGGTCAGCAGAATGCGCACGGCGTCCGAGAGGGTGAGGCCGAAATGCGCCAGATTCTCTGCCGCGACGGCCTTGATCCGGTCATCTATGCGGACATGCAGCATCGACGTCTGCGCGGGCATCGCTCGGTCCTCTCTAAAAGTGGTGCGATGATGTATCTCAATCGAGATACAATCAAGGGGGGCGCGGAACACGTCATGCCGATCCGCGGACGGTTTCCGTTCCCGGCCCGGCCGGGGCGCCCCCAAGACCGAGAGAAATTTAAGGAACGCCCCATTTGGACTTGCTGCCATGGCGGCTTCCCTCCGGCCGCCGGTCTTGGCAGGCTGGGGCGCGGCGACGGGGGAGGCGGCGATGATCGGCATCGACTGGGGCACCAGCAGTTTCCGTGCGTTCCGACTGGCGCGCGACGGCAGCATCCGCGACCGCCGCCAGGGGCCGCGCGGCATCCTGACCGTGCCCGACGGCCGCTTCGCCGATCGCCTGCGCGAGGAGATCGGCCCCTGGCTCGCCGCCGGGGAGCGGCATGTCCTGCTGTGCGGCATGGTCGGCAGCCGGCAGGGCTGGGTGGAAGCGCCCTATCTGCCCTGCCCCGCCGGACCGGCCGATCTCGCCCGCGCGCTGCTGACGGTGCCGTTCGACTGGGCGGAGGTGAAGCTGGTGCCCGGCCTCGCCGGCCAGGACGAGACCGGGGTGGCGGAGGTGATGCGCGGCGAGGAAACCCAGATCGCCGGCGTGCTGGCGGCGATGGGGCCGGACGGCCTCGCCTGCCTGCCCGGAACCCACGCCAAATGGGCGCGCGTCGCCGGCGGGCGGATCACCGGCTTTGCCACCCACATGACCGGGGAGGTGTTCGCCGCGCTGCGCGGGCACACGATCCTGGCGCGCACGATGCTGGACGGCGCCGCCGCCGACCCGGCCGCCTTCGCCGCCGGTGTGGCTCGCGCCGGCACGACGGGCGGGCTGCTGCACCATCTGTTCGGCGTGCGCACCCGCACGCTGACCGGCGATCTGGCCGAGTCCGCCGCCGCCTCCTATCTGTCCGGCCTGCTGATCGGCCATGAGGTGCGCGCGGGTCTGGCCGGCGTGCCGCCGGGGACGGTGGTGCATGTGATCGGCGCGCCGGAGCTCACCGCCCTCTATGCCGAGGCGATCGCCGCCTGCGGCGGGATCGCGGAACGGCTGAACGGGGAGGCGGCGGCGCGCGGCCTCGCCCTGATCGGGGAGGCGGCGGCATGGAACTGACCGGCTGGCTGGCCCGCTGCCCGCTGATCGCCATCCTGCGCGGGGTGCGCCCGGAGGAGGTGGAGGCCGTCGCCGCGGCGCTGGAAGCCGCGGGGATCGCGATCGTCGAGGTGCCGCTGAACTCGCCGCGCCCGCTGGAGAGCATCGCCCGCTTGGCGCGCGGCTTCGGCGACCGGCTGCTGATCGGCGCCGGGACGGTGACCGAGCGGACCCAGGTGGACGCGGTGGCCGAAGCCGGCGGGCGGCTGCTGGTGACGCCGCATGCCGATCCCGCCCTGGTGCGGGCTGCGAAGGCGCGCGGGATGCTGGCGGTGCCGGGGTTCTTCACCCCGGCCGAGGCGTTCGCGCTGCTGGGTGCCGGGGCGGACGGGCTGAAGCTGTTCCCGGCCGAGGCGGCCTCCCCGACGGTGCTGCGCGCGCTGCTGGCGGTGCTGCCGGCGGCAACGGCGGTGGTGCCGGTGGGCGGGATGGACGCGGCGAGCGTGCCGGCCTGGCGGGCGGCCGGGGCGGCGGGGTTCGGGATCGGCTCGGCGCTGTATCGGGCGGGCGATGACGCGGCGACGGTGGGGACGAAGGCGCGGGCGTTGGTGGCGGCGCTGGAGGCGGGGTAGGGACGCTCCGGCGCGCTGCCGTCTCCCTCACCACCCGAACCCCAGCGTGACCAGACTCACGCTTCGCAGCGTATTCCCCCCTCCCGCCGCGCCCGCCACCGGCGCGGCGTGCAGCGTGGTCAGCCGCTCGTCCGCCACCACCCGCATCCGCCGGTTCAGCAGCCAGGTGAGGGAGGCCGCGAACGTGGTCCCCGTCTCCGTCCCGCCGCCTTGCAGGAAAGCCGCCTGCGTCAGCGCCGCCGAGGCGTGCAGCAGCAGGTTGCGCCGCATCTCCTGGTCCAGCGCCAGCCGCGCCGAGGTCGCGGTGTAGCCCGCCACCCCCTCCTGCGCCGCGTCCTCGATCCGGCGCGACAGCGCGGCGGTCAGCGTGGTCATGCCGTCGGGCGAGAAGCTCACCTCCGCCGCGACGATCGGCCCGCTGTGGGTGCGGTATTGCGGGGCGGCGAACGCGCGGGTTTCCCAGCCCAGCAGCAGCCGCTCGTGCCACAACCCGTCCGCGGCATCGTCGAATCCCGCCAGCGCCATCAGCCCGGTGGAATCGCGCGACGGCGCCCCCGCCTGCGGCGCGATGTAGCGGGTGCGCAGGCCGCGCAGTACCAGCACCGCGGACTCCCGCCCCGCCAGCGCGTAGTCCGCCCTGACCCCGCCGGCCAGCACGTCGCGGTCGCGATAGGTCTGCGCCAGCGCCACCCCGCCCAGGCTGGCGGCGCCATAGCGCCAGGCAGTGAGACCGAGCGAAGGGGTCAGCGACAGCCGCCCCAGGCGCAGTCGGTCCGCGGCGCGCAGCGTGGTCAGCGTGAACGGCACCGGCCGGTCGGTGGGCAGCGCGCCGACCTCGCTGCCGTCCTCGTGCAATGCCATGCGGGCAGCGGCCAGGTGCAGCGTCTGCATCCCCGCGTGCAGCCGTGCCCCGGCAGCGGCGGTCCCGTCGGTGCGGTCGGCTGCCGCCTGGCCGGGCGCGCGCCGGTCATCGAGGCTGAAGAAGGCGCCGATCCTGTCCCGGTCCCAGGCGGCGCCGAGCGCGAGGGACGGCGCGGTGTCGATCAGCCAGCTTCCCTTGCCCCCCGCCAGCCCGGTGGCGTCGCTGTCGTAACCGAATCCGAGATCGAGCCGCGGATGCGCCGCGATCAGCCCGAACCGCAGGCCCAACGGCTGATAGAGCGGGCGGATGCGGGAGGCGACGGTCACCCCCGGCGCGGTGCCGAACCCCGGCACGTCGGCCGGCAAATAGCGCGCGATCAGATCCTGCGCGCGGGCGGTCGGTGCGCCCAGCAGCAGAAGCAGGGCGCCGAGCAGGCCGGGGACGTGGCGGCGCAGCCAGGAGCCAGGCGCTGGCCCTGGACCAACCAGGGCGCAGCAGGCGGGCAGACCCCTCCCCCTCCCGTCACGGCCGGGCGCGACCCGGCCATTGGCGCACGGGCGATCGGGAGCAGATGGCCGGGGCAAGCCCGGCCCTGGCGGAACCAGGACAGAAGACGCGCGGAGGGAAAAGCCGGGGTGCATGCCGGCGAGTGAACCGCAAACCCCTTAACAGATGATTGTATGCGGCGCCGCCTTCACCCCTGGCGCGGATCGGGCACCCTTGCCGCCGCCAGCACGTCCACGCTGCGCGCGCCGGCGGCCAGCAGCGCCTCGGCGCAGGCATTCGCGGTGGCACCGGAGGTCAGCACGTCGTCGATCAGCAGCACCCGCCGCCCGGCGATCCGCCCGGCGCGGGAGGCGCGCACGGCAAAGGCGCCGTCGAGTTCCGCCGCCCGCTCCGCCGCCGACTTCCCGCCGAGCGAGGCAGTCGGGCGCAGCCGGCGCAGCGCGTCCGGCAGCACCGGCCGGTGCGCCAGCCGCCCGAGCGCGCGGGCCAGCAGCGCCGCCTGGTTGTAGCGCCGGGCAAACAGCCGCCAGCGGTGCAGCGGCACCGGCACCAGCACCTCCGCCGCGTCCAGCAGCGGCGCGCCGGCGCGCAGCAGGAAGGGCGCCAGCAGCGCCGCGAGTTCGCCGCGATCGGCATGCTTCATCGGCAGGATCAGCTTGCGCGCGGCGGCATCGTAGCGCAGCGCCGCGCGGGCGCGGGCGAAGCGCGGCGGCGCCGCGCGGCAGGCGTCGCAAGTGCCGTCCCGCCCGCCCTGCGCGGCGCTGGCGAAGGGCAGGCCGCAGCGGATGCAGCAGGGATCGCCGATCAGCGTGACGGCGGCGAAGCAGGTGGCGCAGAACAGCCCGTGCGCCGCCACCGGGGCCTCGCAGGTCAGGCATTGCGGCGGGAGCAGCAGGTCCAGCGCGCCGCCCAGCATCGCCCCGCCAACCGCGGCGCCGCGGCGGAGCGCCGCCCCGGTCGCCGCCCCAGTGGTGGCCGCCCCAGTGGTGGCCGCCCCTGGGGCCACCCCAGTGGCCGCCCGAATGGCCGCCGCCTTGGCCGGATATGCCCCCGCGCCGTGCCGCGCGTTACGCGTCGGCGTCCACACCGAACCGCACGGTCCCGTCGCGGACGATCTCGTGCACCAGGTCGATCTCCCACGACAGATAGGCGCGCATCGCCTCCTCGACGCCGGCGTTGCGGTCGTAGGGGCGGAGGTGGCAGTCGACGCAGGCCTCATCCGGCGGGGAGGTGCGGTCCTTCACCAGCGGGCGGCCGAAGGCGTGCCAGGCCGCGGTGCCGCCTTCCAGCGCCGCGACCTCCGCGCCGCCGCCTTGGGTCAGCGCGCGCAACTCGGCGACCGCGAGCCGGGCCAGCACCCCGTCCGGCGACGTGGCGACCACGTGCCGCGCGCCGGCGAGTTTCGGGGCCAGCCCCGCCAGCCGGCTGCGTATGCCCCACAGCGCGCCCGGGATATGCCCGTCGCGATGGTCCAGGCTGCGGCCGACATCGACCACCACGGTCGGCTCGCCCGCATCCAGCGCCTCGGTCAGCCGCAGCACATCCAGCGTCGGCACCGGCATGGCGAGTTCCGGCACCGCGCGGAGGGCGACATCCACGCCCGTGGTGGCGGCAATCCCGCCATCGACCACGAACACGTCGCGATGGCCCATCTGGCGCAGCCAGGCGCCGGCCATGCGCGCGCGCACGCCGTCGTCGTCCAGCAGCACGATCCGCGCGTTGCGCACGCCGATCCACTGGTCGGTGGCCTGCACCAGCTGCCCGCCCGGCGCATTGCGGCTGCCCGGATGGTGCCCGGCGCGGAACTCCGCCGGGTCGCGCACGTCGAGCAGATAGAGCGTGCGGTCGTCCTCGTCGGCGAAGCGGACCAGGTCGAGCGCGCCGATCACGCCCACGCCGGAGGCCTCGGCGAACGCCTTGGCGCGCGCCAGCGCCAGCGCGGCGGTCTTCGGCGGTCCCGGCGGGAAGCGCTCGGTCCGCCCGCGCTCGCAGCGGAAGCCGGCGAGTTCCCAGCCCATCGTGCCGTTACGCAGCGCCACCACCTTGTTCGGGATGCCGGCGCGGCGGAGGCTTTCGGCGCCCATGATGGAGCGCGTGCGGCCGGCGCAGTTCACCACCACCAGCGTGTCGGGATCGGGCGCGAGATCGCCGATCCGGTACGCCAGCTCGCCGCCCGGCACGCTGATGCCGGAGGGGATGGACATGCGCCGGAACTCGGCCTCGGTCCGGCTGTCCAGCACCACCATCTTGCGCCCCGAATCGATCCAGGCGCGCAGTTCCGGCGGATCGACGCTCTCGGTGCCGTAGTGGTGCTCCACCCACTCCCCGAACGCCTTGGAGGGGACATTGATCCCGCTGAACAGCACGTGGCCGGCGGCCGCCCAGGCCTTGGTGCCGCCGTCCAGCACCGCGACCTCGGTGCCGCCGTCAGCCTCCAGGAAGGCGGCGAGCGTCTCGGCCAGCCCGCTTCCGTCATCGACACACACGGTGCGGACCGAGGGGCGCGGCAGCAGGGCGCGGGCCCGCAGCTCGCGCTGCGACAGCGGGCAGGGCACCGCCCAGAACAGGTGGGAGGCGCCGAACTCGCCTTCCTCGCGCGCGTCCAGCAGGGCGAGTTCGTGGCCGTCGGCAAGCCAGGCGCGGAGTGTCTGGGGCGAGATACGGTTCATGGCGATCAGTATGGGCACGATCGGGCGGGCCACGCCACCGTTCCCTCACCCGCCGCGCGGGCGAGGGAACGGGGCGATCGGGTCAGGTCAGGCCGGCGCACCCTCGATGATGCCGCCGAAGCGCACCCAGTTCTTGCCGTCCCACTTCTGCAACTGCATGGCGCGGATCGGGTGGTAGTTGGTCGCGCTCGTGCTGACGAAAATGCCCGGCAGCAGCGTGCCGACTTCCAGCTTGCCGATGCTGGTCGCCTGCTTCATCACGTTGGCGCGGGAGAAGTTGCCTTTGCACTGCTCCAGCACGTGCCGCATCACCACGCAGGCGGTATAGCCATAGACGAAGTTGTTGTCCGACAGGTCGGCATGCGGCATGTACTTGGCCATGAACGCCCGCCATTCGTTCATGCCGGGATCGTCCTTGAACGTCGCCTCGGTCGGGTCCTTCATCCAGCCGCTGGTGATGATGCCGATGCCGTTCTCCGCGCCCGCCGGCTTCATCACCGATCCGGCCGAGATCGAGACGTTGGTCATGAAGAACAGCGGGTGCCAGTTGAGGTCGTGCGCCTTGTGGATCGCCTGCGCCGCCTGCTTGGGCGCGGTAGCGGAGATGAACACGTCAGCGCCGGATGCTTGCAGCTCCGTCATCTGGGAATCGATGGTGGGATCGGTCGCTTCGTAGGACAGCGACTTCACCACGTATTTGCCCCAGTTCTTGCCCAGCACGTCGCGCAGGCCGGCGACGTAGTCCTTGCCGAAATCGTCATTCTGGTAAAGAATCCCGATCTTCGCGTTCGGCTTCTGCTTGAGCGCGTATTTGGCGTAGATCTGCGCCTCGGTCCGGTAGCTCGGCTGCAGGCCGATGGTCCAGGGGTACTGCTTATAGTCGCCCCATTTGTTGGCGCCGGTGGCGACGAACAGCTGCGGCACCTTCTTGTGGTTCAGGTAGCGCTCGATCGCCGAGTTGGTCGGCGTGCCGAGGGTGTTGAACAGGAAATCGACCTTGTCCTGCTCGACCAGGCGGCGGGCGTCTTCCAGCGTGCGCGGCGGCAGGTAGCCGTCGTCGTAGGTGATGAAATCGATCTTGTGCCCGGCGACGCCGCCCTGGTCGTTGAGCATCTTGAAGAACGCGGTCTCGGAATGGCCGATCGCCCCGTAGGACGAGGCCGGCCCGCTGTAGGGCATGGTGTTGCCGATCTTGATTTCGTGCGCCGTGACCCCCGGCGTCGCCGCGGCCCGCGCCCGCGGCGCCACCGCAGCCGCCGCCGCGGCGACCCCGCCCGCCAGCACTGATCTTCTGCCGATCATGTCCGTCTCTCTCCCGTGTTTTGTCGTTGCCTGCCTGCGTATCGTGGTCCGGTCGTGCCGGGCCCGATCGGGCGAGTGTGACCCAGGGACCGGGTGGGGCGCAACGGCGACGTCGCGCGGCGCCGGGTGCCCGCGCCGCCGGTCGCCTGTTATGCTTGGCGGCGAGCACCCCCAGGACCCGAGTCCCATGCCCTATCCCACGCATCTGCTGCCCACCACCGTCGTCGGCTCCTACCCGCAGCCAGCGTGGCTGGTCGATCGCGCGGCGCTGCATCGCCACGGCGTGCCGCGCGTCGGCGCCGCGGATATCTGGCGCGTCGCCCCGGAGCTGCTGGAAGGCGCGCAGGACGACGCCACGATCCTGGCGATCCGCGACATGGAGCGCGCCGGCATCGACATCGTCAGCGACGGGGAGGCGCGGCGCGAGAGCTATTCCAACCGCTTCGCCCTCGCGCTCGACGGGATCGACGCCGTCCATCCGGCCGAGATCGCCACCGGCACCGGGCGCACCACGGAGGTGCCCCGGGTGGTCGGCCGCATCCGCCGCCGTGCTCCGGTCGAGCTGCGCGACGCGCGGTTCCTGCGCGCAAACACCGACCGCGCCACCAAGATCACGCTGCCCGGCCCGTTTACCCTGTCCCGCCAGGTACACAACGAGTTCTACGCCGACGAGGCCGAGCTGGCGATGGACTACGCGGTGGCGGTGAACGAGGAACTGCGCGACCTGAAAGCCGCCGGAATCGACGCCGTGCAGCTCGACGAACCCTGGGTGCGCACCGCGCCCGAGGCGGCGGCGCGCTACGGGATCGCCGCCATCGACCGCGCCCTGGCGGGGATCGAAGGCCCGACCATCGTGCATCTCTGTTTCGGCTATGCCGCGGTGGTGGCCGACAAGCCCTCCGGCTACAGCTTCCTGCCGCAGCTTGCCGCCTGCGCGGCGACGCAGATCTCGATCGAGGCGGCGCAGCCGAAGCTCGATCTCGGCGTGCTGGCGGATCTGGCGGGCAAGACCATCCTGCTCGGCGTGCTCGATCTGGCCGATCCGGCGGTGGAGACGGCGGCCACCGTCGCCGCGCGCCTTCGCGCCGGGCTGCGCTGGGTGGCGCCCGAACGCCTGGTGGCGGCGCCCGATTGCGGCATGAAATACCTCCCGCGCGCCACCGCCTTCGGCAAGCTGCGCGCGATGGCCGAGGGTGCGGCGACGGTGCGGCGCGAACTCGGCGGGGCGGCGGGCTGACGGTGATGCGCGGGGCGGATCGGCGTCCCGCGGCTCCGCCGCCCGTTCGGGATCACCTTTCCGCCAGCACCGGGCGCGGCCGGCCGGTGGCGTCCACCGCGACCAGCACGAACTCCGCCGCCGTGACCTTGAACCGCTCGTTGCGGCCCTGACGCAGCACCCAGGCCTCCAGCCCCAGGGTGATGGAGGTCCGCCCGATCCGGTCCACCGCGGCGTAGCAGCACACCACGTCCCCCACCTTCACCGGTTGCAGGAACGCGAGGTTGGACACCGCCGCGGTCGCCACCCGCCCCTTCGCCACCGCCGCCGCCGCGGTGCCCGCCGCGAGATCCATCAGCGACATGATCCAGCCGCCGAAAATATCGCCCGCCGGGTTGGTATCCGCCGGCATCGCCACCGTGCGCAGCGCCAGGTCCCCGCGCGGTCCCGCCTGAAGTTCGTCCATCCGCCGCTCCCCGAAGCTTGGAATGCCCTCGCCGAAGGACAATGATAGGCGCATCGACGCCACTTCCGAAGCAAGGGTTCGCCCATGAACGCCCAGCCGCAGACCGATGCCGTGCTGCTCCGCCAGGACCGCGACGGGGTCGCCTGGCTCACCCTCAACCGCCCGGCGGCGCGCAACGCGCTGTCGCTCGGGCTGATGGCGGCGCTGGACGCGGAGCTCGGCCGCATCGCCGAGGACGCCGCGATCCGGGTGGCGGTGATCGGCGCCGCCGGTCCCGCCTTCTGCGCCGG
>JAJZVS010000014.1 GCA_021845555.1 Pseudomonadota bacterium | reverse complement strand
ATCCCGATCGCGCCGAACGCCACCTCCTGGGCCAACGACGCTTCCTCCATCCGCGCCAGCTCCAGGGCGGCCACGAAGGTGGACGCAATAGCCGAGCGCGCAACGAGCGACGTCGCTCGCGCTTCTCCGGGCACGCTGGGCAGGAAGACCTCGAGCGCCGCCATGTCCTCTGCTTCGCCCAGCAGCTTGCGCAGGCGGGCGATCGCCTCGGGTAGACGGAAAAGATCGGGAACCGGCGGCCGGTACACCGGCTCGTCCTGCGCGGCCTCCCCTGCCCTCTCCCGCAGCACGGCGAGGCAGGCTTCCATCAGCCGCATGTAGGACGCGACGCGCGGGTCCCGCTCGCGCCGCGGCCGCCCAAAGACGTCGCGTCCAAGCTGAGGCCGCGCTTCCAGCCACGCGGAAGCGGCCTTCACAAGCTGCAGCTCCCGCAGCCGCGCCAGCGCGCGCGCGGCGTCCTGTTCGGCCTTCTCGGCCACCTCTGGATCGGCCGCGAACAGCAGCCGCGACCGCAGCACGAGCAGCCGGGTGGCGAGCACCAGCCAGTCCGCCCGACGTTCGATCGGCACGTGTTTCCCGGTGCGCGCCAGCGCCTCGACGAACTGGTCAATGAGCGCATTGATCGAGATGCGGCCGAGGTCGATGCACGCGCGCTCGGCCAGGTCGAGCAGCAGGTCGAGCGGGCCATCGAAGCCATCCAGATGCAGTTCGGGCGCGCCGGGAACGCGCGGCGGTGTTTCCCAATCGTCCCAGAGCGGGTCGCCGTCAGCCATCGTCGTAGCGGGGCTGGATGGCAAAGACGAGTTTCGCCCACTCCCGGCGCAGCCGCAGGATGGCCTGCCAGGGGGTCCAGTCCGCCGACCAGAATTCGATCGCGATGCGCGCGCTGCGGCGCAGCCGACGGTCGGCGTTCTCTTCGACGATGCGGACGTGGCGCAGCTTCTGGGTCGTGCCCCAGTGCGTGCGCAGCCAGGCCTGGGCGGCGGGGTCGTCGTCCCCCAGCGCGAGGATCGCATTGGGCACAGGGATGAGCCGGTGCAGGTCGAGCGGGCAGGTACCGGGACCAGCCCAGCTGGCGAGCACGCGGTCGTGGCGGGCGGCGATAATCGCGCGCAATTCCCGCGCCAGCGCCCGCGCGTCGGCGCCCTCGGTCGCCATGGGCGCGAACAGCCGCGCCTCCTCAGCATCGAGATCGAGATGCCAGGGCACCGCCCCCGTGCCTTTGGCCGCCGCCCGGAATTCTTCGACCTCCGCCGCCGGCCCGCTGACGGTCAGCAGATGGCGCAGCCAATCCGTGTGGCATGGGTTCCAAGGGCCTCTCGGCCCTTGGTGGGTCCGGGCAAAGCCCGGCCTTGCTTTCTTCCCTTCGCTCACAAATCCAACAACCGCGCCGGATTGTCGGCGGTGATGCGTGCCCGCCTTCGATAGCCGCGCATGGTGGCGAGATCGCCGTGGCGGGTGTGCGCCGCGACCTGCTCGTCGGGGGCGCCGGCCAGATAGGCCTCGGTGATCAGCCCGGCGCGCAGCCCGTGCGGCGAGAGGCGCTCGTTCGGGTGCACGGTGAGCTTTGCCAGCGCCGCACGGCGCAGCAGGATGAGTCTGACGCCGCCGGGGCTGAGCCGGTCCTCGATCGTGCCGTGGCGCGTGATGCGGCGGAACACCGGCCCACGCCGGATTCTTCCGCGCGACAGCCAGGCTTCCAGCGCGCGGACGGGACAGGTGTCCTCGCCGCGCATGCGCGGCAGGGTGACGTCGGCCCCCTTGCCGTCCTGGTCGCGCTTGCTGCGCGGGATTCTGATCGTCACGCCGGTCGCCTCGAAGCGCAGATGGACGTGGTCGATCGCGACCAGTTCCGAGCGGCGGAAGGCGCCGGCGAAGCCGACCAGCAGCAGGGCGCGGTCGCGCAGCCCGGCCAGATCGCTGGCGCAGGTGGCGATCAGTTTTTTGATTTCGACGGAGGTCAGGGCGGCGGCGGGCCGCACTGGCCTGGGGTGGGCGCGGCTTATGCCGCTCAAGGTTTCGCGGATGACCGGATAGGCGGCAGTGAACAGACTCCCGCGGCGGCGATGATGCCAGGCGATGGCGGCGACGCGGCGGCCGAGGGCGCTGCGGCCGTGCGTGGCGGCGAGGGTGGCGAGCCAGGCGGCGACCAGCACCGGGTTGACCGGCAGGTCATTGGGATCGGCGCCGTTGCCGCGGCACCACGTGGAAAACTCGGCCCAGTCGCGCAGATAGGCGGATCGGGTCGCGTCGGAAATCGCGTCGCCGGCGTAACCGGCGGCGGCGGCGACGGCGTCGCGGAGTGGGCCGTCGAGCAGTGCCTGCAGCTCGGCCGATGGCGGATGGGCGCGCGCCAGGCGCTTGACGAGCGCGAGGGCGGCACCGGTCTGCGCCGCATTTCCCGCTGTGGTCGGAAGCGGGGCTTCCGGGGGCAGGATCTCGCCGGACGCCGCGTCGGGCCGGGGCGAACCGGGCGGCTCAACACCGTCGCGAGGGTCACGCATGGGCGCGATCCTTCCCGGAAGCCCTCCGGCGCCCTATGATGGGAGTATGGACAACGTGACCCTGCCCCCGGAGCTGGAGCGGTTCGCGGCCGAGGTTGTAGCGGCCGGCCGCTATCGCGACGTGGCCGATGTGGTCGCGGCCGGCGTGACCCTGCTGCAGCGCCAGGAACAGGCCCGCGCCGAATTCGTCGCCTCGCTGGAGGCGGCCGAAGCGGAAGCCGAGCGCGAGGGCTGGCACAGCCTTGATGACGTGCTGGCCGACATGGATCGCATCATCGCCGAGAAGCGCGACGCTGCTTGACCCAACCAGCCCGGTTTGCGGGACGGGCGCGGCGGGAGATCGCCAAAGCGCTGGCGGAGATGGAGCACGCAGCCGCGGCGCGGGCGCTGAGAGGCGCGCTCGAGACGGCGGCGCGCCGCATCGGCCAGCGCCCGGCAATCGGTCGTCGCGAGCCGACGCTTGCGGATGCTCGCTATCGCTTCTGGTCGGTGCCGGGGTTTCCCTACCTGCTCGTGTACCGGCCCGACACGTCGCCGCCCTCAATCCTCCGCTTCGTGCACACGGCGCGTGACCTGCCACCGCTGCTCGCGGACCTGCGCGACCCGCCTGGAAGCTGAGGCGCGGGCCGAAGGGCGGCCAGGACAGCCGAGCCGACCGCCAGGCCAGCCGGTTGATTTCGGCGGCGTTTTGCCGCTCTCCCCTGCCCTCCTCCACCATTCCGCGCGCCATTCCGCTTTCTCCGCAAGCCCGGACTCACCCTGCCAGAGCGCCTTAGATTGTGGCAACTGGCCTCTTGCTCTGACTGACTGCCGAAAACGGGGATTTTGGGGAGTCAGGGGGGCCGGGTGGTGCGATGGCGAGGCCAGTCTGTCGCGGGGCCAAGTTGGGTGGAATGCGGCCCGGAAAGCTCGGCTGCCCCACTGGTCGTGGCCTGGGATGGGTGGAAAGATGCCCTGGATTAGCAGAAAAATGCCCGGGATCTGTGGACCATCGGTGGCGCCGCGATCCCGCCCGGCGCGCCTCGACAGCAGCATCGAACCGGTGTGTGCCCTTGCCAGGGCCGGGTCGCGATGGCACCAGCGCGGCTGTTACGGGCTCGTGGCGGAAAACAGCCAGTAATTCATAGACGCGAGCCTTGCGCGGGCCGAGGTCGCGCGCCGCCGCCTCCACTGCCGCGCGGCTCAGACGCCGCTGCGCGGCAAGCGGCCGTATCACCGCTTCGCGTCGTACCGCCTCGGCCCAGGCCGCCTCCGACAGCGAATGCGTCGACACCGCACGCTTGCAGGTCTTGACCCTGGGCACTCGCCGCCCTCGCAGCGCCTTCGGCGATCTTGGAGACGTTTCCACCAATCCAGGACATTTTCTGGCCGATCTCAGTATCGATAATCAACGGAAATCCCTGCGCTCTCGCTCCACTCAACCAGGACACGCGACAGAAACGCCGCCTTTATCGGGCGGGTTGGGCGACCTGGTCTAGCCGTGGCCGCCCTCGACCAGCCGGAAGCCGGCGACCAGATCGCGCGGGATCACCGGGCGTGAGGATTTCAGCAGCAAGCCGGTGCTGGTCATCTCGATCTTGGCGTGCGGATAGCCAAACAGCACGTCCGGCAGCACGGCCCGCACCCTGCGCGCGAGGTCGCGCCCCTGCGCGTAGTCGGTGCCGATCTGCTGCTGCAGCGCGCTCCAGGACAGATGCAGGTCGCGGCGCAGCCGCGGCAGCCGATAGGCCAGCAAGGCATAGAGGTCGAGCCCGAGCGAGTTGCCGGCCAGACGCGCCACTGCCCGCTTGTCGAGCGGCACGGCGTGCTCGCGCAGCAGGGCGTGGAATTGGGCGCTGAGCTCGACTGTGTCCGACCACTCGCCTGTCCCGGCCGCCCACAGCGCCAGCCCATCGGCGATGGCGGTATTGCGGACATAGGTGTGCTCGCCGTCGCTGGCCGTCTCGGTCCATTCCATGGTGAAACGGCATTGCGCGATGCGCCGGGCCTGCTCGCGCACCGCCTTGATGTTGCCGCGCGGGCCGCCGCTGACGTGCAGGCCGAGCGAGCGCAGGAAGGACGACAGGTTCTTGCCCAGTGCCACGGTCGGCGAGCGCATACCTTCGGACTGGAGGAAGATCATGATGAGGCGGGCGCGCGAGCCATAGGGCACGCCGACATACTGGCCGCCGATGACGCCGGGCACGACGGTCAGCGAGAACCGCCCGGCGCGCCGCTCCCAGACGTCATGGGGATGGGGTAGCGCCTTGTGCGGCAGCGCCGTCTGGCAGAGGCCCGAATAGAGGAAGGCAAGGTCGTCCGGGCTGGGCGGCTCGGCGAGCAGGTCATGCGCCGTTTCCACTAGCCGCGTGATCCGGCTCCGCTCGGCCGCGGTGCCGGCGCCCGCGGTCAATTGCCGCCGCGTGCCGTCAAGCCCATGCAACTCCAGCTGCCGGCGCAGATCGGTCGTCTTGGTCGTCCTGGCCATGGCCCATGCACCCCCCCTCCCTCTCATACTGCCAGATTTGCGGCCGGGGCGATGAATCGGTCGCAGAAACCGTGCCGGCACCGGAAATTCGCAGCCAAGGCACACGGTGGAAACGATCCACGATGAATCGCTCCGGCAGAGGAGAGATATTCACGATGAATCGGTCGCGGCGACAGGCCCCGAACGCGATGCATCGGTCGCACGCCCCCAACTTATCCACGATGCATCGGTCGCTATACCTATATAGACTGATATTACTCTTCCTATAGGCCCGGTGGTACGGGACGCGGTTGTCCATCGCCACTCAGACCCGATACGCGCCATCGGAATCAGGCATCGGGCGCGATTACCCACCATGGACGGTCGTGGCAGCCGCGACCGATTCATCGTATCCGGCCAGTATTGCTGACTGACCATCAACCAACAACCGGTAAAGTTGTGGTTGATGTCACCCGAGCAGCGATGGTACTGTTATGCTGTCGACGTTGGGAAAAGCCTGAGAGATGGAACCGGGGACGTTTCGCGCCTTGAGGCAGCAGCTTCGACTGACTCAGCAGGATCTTGCCGAGAAGCTGAACGGGCGCTTCGCCCGTTCCTACGATAAGCCGAAGGTTTCCAAGTGGGAAACCGGCCGCGACAGCGTGCCCGACGACGTCGCCCGCGCCCTGGAGGCGATGGTCGCCGCCCAGCCGCGCAATGCCCAGGTTGTGGCCCTCGCCAACCAGAAGGGCGGGGTGGGCAAGACCACCTCGGCACTAAACATCAGCGCGGCCCTCGCCGCCTCCGGCCATCGCGTGCTGCTCGTGGACGCCGACCCGCAGGCGACCGCCACGACGGCGCTGTTCGGCGCCGGTGGCGTGGATTTCTACCGCGAGGAGCGCACGCTGGCTCATGTGCTGCTGCGCGGGCGCGACGTGCCACAGGTCATCGTCAGCGCCGGCAGCACCGCCGCCGGCCGGACGGCACCGTTCGACATCATCGCCTCGCATATCGACCTGTCGGAAGTGGACGGTCGCCGCGAGCCGGGGTTCGAGGTGGCGCTTGCGGAAGCGCTGGACACGGTGCGACCGTCTTATGACTTCATCCTGATCGATGCGCCACCCAATCTGGGTGTGCTGACCGTGATGGCGCTGGCCGCCGCCGAACTGGTGCTGATTCCGGTGCAGACCGAGCCGTTCGACAGCATGGGGGTCGGCCTGATCCTGCAGACCATCCGCAAGGTACAACGTCGGCTCAACACGCGGCTGCGCCTCGCGGGCATCCTGCCGACGCGCTACACCGCCGCCCGCGCCGTCGATCGGGAGGTGCTGCTGCACCTGATGGCAGCGATGGAAGGCGCCGCCCCGGTGCTGGAGCCGGTGCCGGACAGCGCGGTGTTCGGCAAGGCGGCGATGGCCGGGCGCCTGGCACTCGACGCATCGCCCAGCGCCAGACCGGTGCAGGTCTATAGCCGTCTGGCTGCAGCCCTGGCCGGTGGCGGACAATTGCCGCGAGCCTCGGCGGACCTCAGTCAGACGGCCGTAGAGCCGGTGGCGTAGAGGGATAGTACGATGGCACCCAGACGACCGTTGAGCACGACCGGTCTCGCCTCTGCAATGGCGACGATCGATGAGGCCAAGGCCCTGATCATCAAACGCGGCAGTACTTTCAACCACAGTTTCGAGGCCGAGGTGGCGAAGGTGCAGCCGGATCCGGCGCAACCGCGCAAGAATTTCGCGGACACCGAGATCGTCGAGCTGGCTGCGACGATGCAGACCCAGGGACAGCTGCAACCGATCCTGGTGCGACCGAATGCCGCGGAACGGGGCGGCTGGATCATCGTGGCCGGGGAGCGAAGGTGGCGGGCGGCGAAACTGAACGGCTGGTCCAGCATCCTGGCCGTCGAGTTCAGCGGAGACCACGAGGTGGCAACGCTGCTGGAAAACCTGCAGCGGGTGGACCTAACCCCGGTGGAGGAGGCACGCGGCATCGGCCGCCTCATCGAGGAGAAGGGCTGGTCGCAGACTCAGGCCGGTACCGCACTCGGCAAGTCGAAATCCGAGATCAGCTCCCTGCTGCGCATCCTTGACCTGCCGGCCGACATCCTCGACGGAGTTTCGACGTCTAAACTCGCTCTGCCGCGCAACGTGCTATCCGAGCTGGCGCGGGTGGCCGAGGGGCCGGCGCGCGACGAATTGCTGGCCGCGGCACGCAGCGGCAACCTGACCCTGCGGATGCTGCGCAACATGCGCGAGGCACCGCCGGCCGATCCGAAGCCCACTGAACCAGATGCCGGCCGCACCATCGGTCCGGTCACCATCTACCGGATGGCGGACCAGGTGCGCCGGCTGCAGGGTGCCAAGCCGGTGCTCGACAAGCCGCATCGCGACGCCCTGCAATCGCTGCAGGAAGCCATCGCTTCGGTGCTGCGGGATTAATTAAACAATCTGGAGATTTTCGCGTGCGGGCCTTCATGAACGTGCGCGAGGGTCCATCCCCGCGCAGGCGGGGAAGCCACGACGGCGGCGCGCTTCGACGACAGCCCGGCGGGTCCATCCCCGCGCAGGCGGGGAAGCCGTTCGTCACGTCGATTTCCGCTGCGAGGCGTCGGGTCCATCCCCGCGCAGGCGGGGAAGCCTCGCGAGCCTTTCGACTGTGCGCGCGGCTGAGCGGTCCATCCCCGCGCAGGCGGGGAAGCCGTGAATCCCTGGCCGTAGCCGAGGCGCGAAAGGGGTCCATCCCCGCGCAGGCGGGGAAGCCCGGGATGACCAGCTCTGATTTTTGCAGCGCCAGGGTCCATCCCCGCGCAGGCGGGGAAGCCTTGTAGTCTTGGTCGTGGCGTTGCTCCCGGTGGGGTCCATCCCCGCGCAGGCGGGGAAGCCGAGGACTCGGCTGACGTGCGGCTGCGTGAGGCGGGTCCATCCCCGCGCAGGCGGGGAAGCCAATCCGGCGTCGATAGCGAGGATGGTCATGCCGGGTCCATCCCCGCGCAGGCGGGGAAGCCGCGTAGAGCCACCAGCGCCCGCGGCCGGCGCGGGGTCCATCCCCGCGCAGGCGGGGAAGCCGCAAGGAGGTCAACCTCTACGGCGCCACCGAGGGTCCATCCCCGCGCAGGCGGGGAAGCCGCGGAGGGAGGCGCATGACAATGGGTAAGATCGGGTCCATCCCCGCGCAGGCGGGGAAGCCCCTCCGCGCAGTGGTGACATGGCCGAAGCTACGGGTCCATCCCCGCGCAGGCGGGGAAGCCGGAGGATGTAGCCCATATCGGCCTCCTATGCCGGGTCCATCCCCGCGCAGGCGGGGAAGCCGCGCGCCCCGTGCCGCAGCACCTGCGCGACAGGGGTCCATCCCCGCGCAGGCGGGGAAGCCCCGGCATCGCTGCGCGGCGGGGCAGGTGTGGGGGGTCCATCCCCGCGCAGGCGGGGAAGCCTTCATCGAGACCGAGCAGCCCGGCCATCCTGCGGGTCCATCCCCGCGCAGGCGGGGAAGCCGTGCGCTTCCATCCGCACGTGTCGGATCGTATGGGTCCATCCCCGCGCAGGCGGGGAAGCCGTGTTGCGGCCCGGCACAACCGTCTGGCGCATGGGTCCATCCCCGCGCAGGCGGGGAAGCCTTCGAGTACCAGAACATCGTCAACCTGGTGCAGGGTCCATCCCCGCGCAGGCGGGGAAGCCGTTTCCGAGATCGGGCGCCCTGTTGTGACGCTGGGTCCATCCCCGCGCAGGCGGGGAAGCCGATCTACAACCTGGCGACCGATCGGCTGCTCAAGGTCCATCCCCGCGCAGGCGGGGAAGCCGACCGCAGCCTGGCGCGCGCCATCGTGTGGTCGGGTCCATCCCCGCGCAGGCGGGGAAGCCCCCACGTCGTCCACGTCCGGCGACGTGGCCGCGGGTCCATCCCCGCGCAGGCGGGGAAGCCACCTCATCGCGCTCGGCGACCTCGTGCGGGCGTGGTCCATCCCCGCGCAGGCGGGGAAGCCGCGCAGGTAGACCGGCGCAGAAGCTCCGGCGGGGGTCCATCCCCGCGCAGGCGGGGAAGCCGTGACGAAGCTGCACCTGCGGGCAGCGGATCGGGGTCCATCCCCGCGCAGGCGGGGAAGCCCCCAGGCCGCATCGTCGGCCGCATCCCAGGCCGCCTCCCTCAGCCTCTCGTCTCCGGGGTCCATCCCCGCGCAGGCGGGGAAGCCTGAAGCAGGTCGATGAACTCGATCCTGTGACGGGGTCCATCCCCGCGCAGGCGGGGAAGCCATGCGCCGGCTCGGTATCACCTACGCGCCCAGGGGTCCATCCCCGCGCAGGCGGGGAAGCCTTTCGGCGCACCAATCTTGTCAACGTATTCCTCGGTCCATCCCCGCGCAGGCGGGGAAGCCAACATGGCCCGCATCCGCACGATCAAGCCAGAGGGTCCATCCCCGCGCAGGCGGGGAAGCCATGGGGCGACGGCTGCGGGAGTTGTCAGCCGAGGGTCCATCCCCGCGCAGGCGGGGAAGCCGCACGAAAAACCCGCCGAGCGGGGGCTGGCGGGGGTCCATCCCCGCGCAGGCGGGGAAGCCTCGCGCTTTGGCGCGGTGATGTCGCCGGCCGGGGGTCCATCCCCGCGCAGGCGGGGAAGCCTATCTCGCCACCGGACAGGGGGCGCTCGGGCAGGGTCCATCCCCGCGCAGGCGGGGAAGCCCTTAACGCGCTCGATCATCGCCGGAATCACATCGTCCCGGCGCAGGCGCTCGGCCATCATCCGGCGCGTCACCCGCTCGATGTTCTCGCCCGGCCGGCGCTCCACCACCAGCGCCGCCTTGAACGCGCACGGCACCGTCACCGTGTCGCGGAACAGGTCGGCGATATCGAGGACGAAGCTCTGCCCGCTGTCCTCGTGGATGAAGCCGAGCTGCGGGATGGTAGCCGTCGCCGCCACCGCGATTGCCGCCGCGGCCTCCACTGCACTCGCCGCATGGTTGATCGCCTGGTTCGGCAGGTCGGCCGCCAGCGGATCCGCCCGGTCGTAGCGCCGCCCCTGCCAGCGCAGGCCCAGGCGATCGGCCGTCAGCCGATACATCTCCTTCACGCGCGCGCCCTCGATGCCGCGCAGCACGGCGATGTCCCGGTGCGGCAGCACCTCGCCGAGGCGCCAGGCATACATGCGCCGGGCCACCATCATGCGCGCTCCCGCCGCGTCGGCCCAGGCCCGCGCCTGCGCACGTGCCAGCGCCGAATGGTCCGGCAGCAGCGGCTGCGCGGTGTAGAAGCGCACACCGCCTTCGCCGATCGCCGCCAGGCCCGTGTTGTGCCGCGCCAACAGGCGCAGCGCGTCGTGGCTGACACTGGAGCCGGGGCCGAGCAGCACGAGCGACAGTGCCTGATGCGGCACCCGGTAGTCGCCCGCCGCCACCGTGTCGCTGCCGGCGGCGACGAAGCGCAGGCAGCCCTCCGCGACCGAGAGCGTGCCGCGGTCGAGCCAGAGCAGCCCGTGCCGGTCGGCGTGCGGCACCCGTGCGGTCTCCAGACCGAGACGGCCCTTGAGCACGCGATACCTATGCCGGCCGGAGCAGCAGCATGCCGTAGCCGAACGCCCGATGCCGCCCGACGCCGCGCGCCAGCAGGGCCGCGAACGCCTCCGGCCCGGTGACGCGCAGTACGCCGCTGAAACTGGCGTCCGGCCCGCGCTGCGCGCGCAATGCCCGCGCGCGCCCGCGGCGGCGCGTCTCCGACAGGCGGAAGGCGTCCACGGCCAGCCGCTCCGCCACCGCCCCGCCGGCGGCGAAATGCCGTGCCAGCCAATCGCGATAGATGGCCCCCCGATCCGCGCCGGCGTCCGGCGGCAGGTCGGCGACCGCGGCCAGGAAGGCGTCCACCTCGCGCACCCGCTTGCGGTTCCCGTCGCGGTCAGTGCGCACCACCGGCCGGGCGCGCAGGGTGAAGCCGAGCCGCGTGCCGGCCGCGAACCGCTCCGGCATTGCCTTGCCCGCCATGCGTTCCGGCCGCAGCGCCTCGGCCGCGTCCGGCTCGGCAAAAGCCGCCAGATGGGCGTGCAACGCCGCCGCGTCGTGCCCCGAATAGGCCAGCAGCACCGCCGGCCGCGCTGGGTCTTGCTGCAGCACGAACGGTTTGGGCGCCAGCGTCCCGAACGCGGCCGCGAGCAGGGCGTGCAGCACGTAGCCGAAATCGTCGTCGCCGCGCGGCGCCAGCAGGCCCCGGTCGCGTGCCCATCGCGCGACCCGCGCCATCTCGGGTTCCAGCTTCAGCATGTGCAGGCTCACGCCGCGCCTCCCGCCGCCGGGCGCGGCGGCAGCGTGTGGATCGCCACCTCGCGCCCGCCGGCATGCACGCCGCTCTGCCAGTCCCGCGCGTCGCTGATCCAGCGGCGTTCATGGATCAGCCCGGCCGCCTCCTCCGGCGGCAGCAGGACGCGCAGCGCCGCGTCGGCGTCGTCCGGCGGTGGCGCGGCGGCCAGCGCGGCGAGCAGGCCATCCGCCTCAACGATTCCCCCCAGCAGCCGGCCGGTCGGAAGGCAGGGCTTGCGGCCGAGGAACAGCGGGCGGAACGGCGCATCGAGCGCCGCGGCGAGGGCATCGACGGTCGGCGCCTCGGCCGCGTCGTGCAGCCGCAGTGCCACCGTTACCCGCTTGTCGGCGTCGTAGTCGCGAGTGCGGATATGCGGCGCGTTGTAGGTGTTGGCGCCGCCCGCCCGGCCCTCCGGCGCGCCGCGCGTCGTCCAGCCGCGGTCGGAGGCGCCGAGTTGCGCGGTCTGAAAGTCGGTGAATCGCGTGCCGCCACGGTCGAGCCGGGCGGCGAACACCATGCGCGCCTGCAGGCGCGCATGCCGCGCCCACTCCGTGCGGCGCCAGCCGAGGGCGTTGGCGAGCAGTCCGGTCAGCAGGGATGCGGCGGGGAAATCGTCCACCGGGCCGCGCGCATCCACCGCCTCCCGCCCGAAGGCGATCAGCGGCGCTTCCAGCACCAGGAGGAGGTGGCGCGCCATCTATCCCGCCTGCACCGCGGCGGCAGCCCAGTCCGCCAGCGCGTCCAGCGGGCGCGGCGCCTCGACGCCGGGCAGCGCCGCCGCGGCACAGCACAGCGCGGCGCGCTGCTCGCGGGCGCCATACGCCGCATCGAGCCTTTCCAGATGGCCGCCCAACGCGCCGAGCGCCCCGGCGAGCACGTCGCCGGCCTTCGGCACGGGGCTACGGAACGCGCCGGCCAGCGAGCGCGGCTGGCGCGTGCCGAGCTCGACCAGCATCAGCTCCGCATAGGCATAAGGCGCCGTCGAGCCGCGCTTGGCGCCGGGGCTGACGGTTGCGATCAGGTGTAGCAAATGCCGCACCACCCGGCCCGCCAGCGCGCGGTCGCCGCCGAGATTGTCCACCAGCCCGGGCACGTCCACCACGACATAGCCATAGAACAGGCCGCTGGTCAGCTCGGTCTCGAAGATGCCGGCGGTGCCGGCCTCGCCCGCCTCACGCGTCAGGTCGTCCACCACGGTGAAGTAGTCGCTCTCGGCTTCTTCCGCATGGACAGTGAAGGCGTGGGCAACATGGATCGCTGCCTCGGTATTGGCGTCAGGGTCGCTCGTCACCATGCGGCCGAACAGCGCGCCCTCCAACCCGGCCGGCAAGGCGGCGCCGTCGGTCAGCGCCCTGAGGTTCGACTTGCCCTCGCCGCGGGCGAACTTCTCCGCCAGCAGCTTGGTCGCCGCCGCTGCCGAGCCGGTGGCGGCGGCCTCCTGCGCCAGCCGCACCAGGTACTCCAGCTCGACATGGCCGAGCAGCAAGGCCTGCCGGCTGCTCGGGGTTTTCTTCGCATCCTTGCCGTAGAGGCTGACGGTCAGGCTGGTCTCGATCGCCTCGGCGATGTCCGGTGCCAACGCGCCAAGTTTCGGCATCACCGCCATCTCGATCGCCTTGCGGCTGCGCTCGGCCATCGGCAGGTCGAGGCGCGACAGCGCCCATTCATCCTCCACCGTGCGCCAGTGGCGCTTGAGGCATTGCGACGACACGCGGATGCGCGAGGCGCCGCCATAGGGCAGGCGCTTGGCGAACCCGGCATCGTCGCGGTTGAGCAACACGGCGGGGAAGGAAGCGAGCGTGTGAATCTGGACGAAGCGGGTCATCGGCGTTCCTGCGCGGCAAGAGGGGCTGACGGGGAAGCGGGGCGGTTGGCGTCGCGCTCGGCGCGGTAGTAGTCGCCGGCGATGAGCTCACGCTGCCGCTCGGCGCCTGCGCCGCCGGCGGCGACGCCGAGCACGAACCAGGCGAGCGCGACCGGGTCGAGCGCCTCGCCCTTGGCGACCAGGAACCGCACCATGCGCGGCACCACGCCGGGCAGATCCTCCGCGCGCGCCTCCAGCAGGCGGATCAGCCGCCCTTCGCTGTAGCCGGCCGCGTGCAGTGCGCCGCCGAGACCGTCGTCACGGCGGCGCAGCAGGTCCGGCGCGGCGAGCGCCATGGCGTGCACCAGCAGCGCCCAGCTTCGCAGCCCGTCGCCCGCCAGGCACTCATCCGGCAGATGCTGCCACAGCAGCCGGTGCAGCGCTGGCACGGCGAGTCTGCCGCGCGGGTCGAGGCGGCGCAGCATGGCGAGCGGGCCGGTGCCGATGCGGTCCGGGTTGAGCCGTGCGGCGATCGCAGGAACGACGTCGGTCAGCTTGGGCGCGGCGTCAGGCGGCATCGTCCGACTCCTCGGGCTTGGACGGGGGGAGGTGGCCGCGCAGGTATTCGTTACGCCGGACGGCACCATGCAGCGCGGCCCGGGCGGCGACGCGGGCGCGGTAGCGCCGGTGGCTGGCCTTGGCCGCGGCCTGGTCGGCCGCGGCCAGCAGCTCATCGGCATGATCCAGCAGGCCCTGCACCCAGGAGTCGCGCCGGGCGCTGCGCCGGTCCTGGTCGTCCTCCGCCATCTCGTCGCCGAGGTCGTCGAAGAAGGTCAGATCGACCGCGCGCTCGAAGCGGGCCTGGAAGGGCTTGGCCTTGTTCAGGGCCGCATCGTTGTCCTGCTTCACTTTGTCCGGCCCGTTCTCGAACAGCACCAGCAGGGCGAAGCGCAGCGTCCTGGCCATTTCGCCGGCGAGCCGGACGCGATCATGCGCCGCCTGCGCGGCGGGATCGGTGGGCGTGATCACCGCGCGCCGCTTGACGATGCGCGAGAGGGCGACGCGGCGCTCATGGTAGCCTTCGGTCTTGCCCTGGCCGCGCACCAGGGCCCGGGCAACCAGCGCCAGCCCTGCCCCGGCATCATCGACCGCGGCGATCTGCAAGGGTGCCGGGTCGCCGTTCCGCGGGAACAGCAATTTGACCAGCGGCCGATAGCCGAAGCCGCACGCGTCCACGGTCAGCGCCTTCTGGCCGTCCTTGTCGCGCCGGATCGGCGTCCAGGGATCGCCCGTGACACCGCCCGGCGGCGGCGCGATCCGCGCCGCCTTGGAGCCACCAACCCGCGCCGCGATCTGTCCCGCCACCTCCAGCAGCCGCACGCGGCGGCACACCTCGATGTAGAGCGGATCGAGCACCGAGCGTGACAGCGAGGCCACGCCGTCCCAGGGGAGGAGCCAGACCAGGGCAAGGCCGTCCCGCTCGGCATAGCCCTCCGACAGAGGCGGGCGACCCTGCATGGCGAGCAGCCGCGCGATGTCGCGCTTGAGATGCGCGCCGGGGCCGCCGGGCGGGGCGAGGCCGATTGCCGGGCGGTTGGCGAAGCCGCCGTTCATGCGGCTGATGCCGTAATTGCCGGCGCCGAGAAACCCCTCCATCGTCTGCAACGTCACCAGGGCGAACAGCCAGTCATCCGCCCCGGCCGCAGCCATCACGCCCGCCTTCAGGTCGTGCTGCTTGCTGGTGACGAGCATGTCGAGCGCGTCCGGCGTGGCGACACTGTTCTTCAAGCCGGACAGGTGGCCGCCCGGCAGCGGCGGTTGCAGCAGTGCGGGGCGATCGGGCGGGGCGACGAGGCACCAGGGGGCGTCGTCCGCGTGCTCCGGCGTCAGGGCACGCAGCAGGGCGCACCACCCCCCCTCGTCCTGCGGCGGCGCGGCGGCGCCGGCACGCAGCAGCGCGACGGTGCCGAGCTGGGCCAGGAAGGCGTGCCAGGCGTGGCGCTGATGCGGGCGCAGCGCCGCGAACGTTGCCACCTCGTCGCGCATCAGCGCGGCGAGCGCGCCGGGAAGCGTCACGCGGGCAAGCGTGCCGTTGGTCAGCGTGCAGCGGATGAGGGCGGTGGTGAGCGTGTTCATGTTTTTGCCAAGAGATCCCCGCGTGGGCGGGGAAGCTGCGGATGCGCCTGTCTCCGAGGGTCCATCTCCGGGTGCCCGGAGGAAAAAAAGTCATGGATCGACGCATTGTCGATACCATACCGCTTCGGCCGATATCGCACAGCTTAGCGGATCGATTCGCGGCGTGCATTCAGCCTGCGCCCCGACGACAGTGCACGCGACCGGGCCCAGCCACTTCGTCGCGCGGGCGAGCGTCCAGTGCTGAGGAAGTCGGCGACGTTCCGATCGAGTAGGCTGGTCGGAAATGCGGAATGGACTGAGCACGGAACCATGCTGCGCTCGCTTTTGGTATCGAGTCAAGAGTAGCAGAAACTCCAGTATCCGAGTTATAAGATAAGCCTGTCTTCAGGTTAGCCACTCCGCTCCCGCTCCCGCTCCCGCTCCAGGCCGAAGCGGCCGTAGCGGAACTCCTGCCCGCCCAGGCGGAAGCGGATGGCATCGCCGTCGGGCCGTGCCGCCTCCGGCTCCGCTTCCTCGGGCGCGCCGTCGAGCAGGAAGCTCGGGATGCGCAACCCCGCCACCTTGGGGCCGAACGGGCCGGGCAGAGCGTCCGGCAGGTCCACTTGGCGGTCCTTGGCACCGAGCCGGGTCGTCAGATGTTCGTCCTTGTCGATCTGGAACGTCTCGAACGGGCGGCGCCAGTCCAGCATCGCCGACCGCGCTTCGCCCACGGCGGCGTTTGTCTTACCCTCGATGTCCTGGACATGCCGGGTCCACGCCGTCGCGTCCCGTGCCGCCAGGTCGGCCGCGATCCGCTCCAGATGCGCCGGATGCGTCGTGCGCTCGACCAGGCCCCGGTTCATCTCCGGAATGGACCAGGGCACACCGGCCTCGATCTCCCGCCAGGTCGCTTCGATCATCCGCAGATCGTCATAGACGCGCCCCAGCCCGTGCCGCCCGCCCGCCCGGCTGGCGAAGGGCAGCAGGTCACGCGCGCCGGGCACCAGCACGACGGCACGCGGCACCGCGAAGCCGGGCGGCCGGGCGCGGCCGGAATGGCGGTGCAGGCGGCCGAGGCGTTGGAGCAGCACGTCGGCGGGGCAGAGATCGGTCAGTAGCAGGTCGGCATCGAGGTCGAGTGAAATTTCCAGCGTCTGGGTGCCGGCGACGACCCGGCCGCCCTCTGGCCGCTCGCGGCCGAGCACGGCTTCCACCGCAGCATCGAGCACCCTTCGGTCGGAGCGGGCGAAGCGACCGTGATGGAGGGTGGCGACGCTGCCGAGCCGCAGCAGCCGCGGATCGTCCGCGCCGGCCAGCGCCTCCAGCGCGCGCGCGGTGGCGACGGCGGCAGCGACGGTGTTGCGGATGACCAGCACCGCCGCGCCGGACGCCGCCGCCGCCAGCGCCGCAGCGGCGATCGCCTCCGGCCGGTCGAGCAGCGGCGCCGCCTCGATCGCCACCCGCTTGCCAGTACCGGCCGCCGGGGCCGCCGGCGCGTGCCGGCGTTCCGCGCCGCCTTCCGCCCAGCTCAGCACCGGATAGGGCACACGCTCGGCCTGCGCCGGATCGGGGTAGGGCGTTTGCAGCAGCCGGGCGCGGGCCGTGCCGCCGAGCGTCGCCGACAGCAGCAACGCGTGGCCGCCGGCGCCGGTGTGGTTGGCGAGCAGCGTGCCGAGCAGGGCCTGCATGTAGCGGTCCGAGGCATGCACCTCGTCCACCACCAGCAGATGGCGCGACAGCGCCGCCCCGCGCATCTGCGCGTGCCTGACCCGGATGGTGCTCAGCAGCGCCTGATCCACCGTGCCGACTGCGATCGGGGCGGCGAGAAACCGTTTTGGGTGCTCCGCCGCCCAGCGCGCCTGCCCTGCGCCGTGGTCGGGGGCATCATCCCACTCGAAGCCGAAATTGGGCAGGGGATGGCCTTCCGCGTCATCGACCGCGACCTGGCCGGGCACGGCGAGCACGACGGCCGGCGACGGCCCGCCGAATACCCGATCGCGGAAGGCCTTGACGCGCGCGAACATGGCGGTGGCGGCAACGCGCGTCGGCAGGGCGAAATAGAGCCCGTCCACCTCACTCTGCTCCAGAAGATGCTTGAAGCGCCACAGAGCCGCCTCCGTTTTGCCTGCACCGGTTTCGGCTTCCAGCACGACGCAGCGCGCCGCGGGCAGCGTCACGTCTTGCTGCACCGGCCGCGGCGGCGCGACCGCGAAGGCGGTGGCGAAGCTGACGGCGGCAATCCGTGCCCGCTCTGGCGCCAGCGCCGAAAGCAGCCCCACCGTTCGTACCGCCTCGCACGCGCGCGGTTGCGCGTCCGCCATGCGGTCCGGCGCCTCCCCGTTGGCCAAGGGAAAGAAGCCGGTGTCCGATCCGAGCCAGTCGGCCAGCATGAGCAGGCCCGCGAAGGCGTGGTGAAAGCCGGGGGTCGATGGCAGCGGTGGGCCAGGCTGGAAGGCGAGCGGAAACCAGCGGTCCAGCGCGTCGCGCATCGGCGCGAGGTCGGCGATCGGGTCGCCGTCCGGGCCAAGCGCCCAGTGGGCGGTCTCGTTGCGCGCCGGGTCGGGTCGCCACGGGCGGCCGTGATGGGCGAACACGGCCTCGAACAAGGTCCAATCCTCGCCAAGCCAGTCGTCCAGGCGGTCGAGGCCGAGCACGGCATCGAGCCGTTCGCGGCACTGCGCGCCGGGGGCGGTGAACAGCCAGGCGAGCTGATCGATATGCCCCACCACCGCGGCGTGCGGATCGACCCGCGCGCGAAACCCGCGATTGGCTTTGCCGATGTCGTGCAGGAAGGCGAGCGCGCCGAGCCGCGCGACGGTGACGGCGTCCAACGCGTCGCGCCCGGCCAGGCGCGCGAGACGTGCGGCGATCGTCGGCTGCGCAATGAGGGTGCGCAGCACCGCCGCCACGTCGGCGGAGTGATCGACAAGGCTGTGCCAGCGCGTGATTCGGTCGGCCGCGTCGCGTTCGAGTTTGGCCCAAAGGGCAGCTTTGGAGATCACGGATCACGGCCTTTCATGCACCGCACGCACCTCGCCAACGCAATCGACGGAGGGCCACGCGCCACGCTTTCCAAAGTACGCCCTGCCAACTCGCATGATCGCATGCACGGTGTCAGCAATCGAGTGCTCCGGGCTGCGCCATAGGACACCGAATCGGGTTCCCGAGCTTCGCGGGCTCGGTGCACGCGATCCGGCCAGAGCTGTGGATGGGCCGCGCCGGATGTCTGAGCAGGATGGAGACACGTTGCCGGAGATCGACGACATCGGTGACCGAGGGCGACGCTCGGCGAAGGATATGCCTGACGTTGCGGAGGCACGCCGCAGGTTTATCTTGACCGCCATCGCCCGAAATGGCTTGTGCCGGCATGCGCGGCACGAATCCCCTGCGGACGGGGGCGTGACCGCATGGAAGGGGGCACGCACCATGGCGTCGACGAAGACGACGGCGGTCAAATCGGCAATGAAGGCCGTCCCGAAGGCGGAAGCGACGCGGGCCCGGAGCGGCATTGCCAAGAGCGCGGCCCCTGCAAAAGCGGCGAAGTCCGCGGCAGCTTCGAACATCACTCTGAAGCAACTGGCCGGGCAGCTTGCCGAGACGCATGCAATGCCGAAGAAGCAGGCCGAAAAGGTGATCGATGACTTTATCGGATTGCTGGTCGCCCATCTGAAGGCGGGTGACCGCCTGCGCCTTGGCGGCTTCGGTACCCTTGAGGTGAAGGACCGTCCAGCACGCACCGGCCGCAACCCGGCGACGGGCGTCGCGATCCAGATCGCGGCCAGCAAAAAGATTGCTTTCCGTCCTGCGAAGGAACTGAAAGCGGCCATCTGACCAGCCCACACACCGCGCCGGAGTGGCTTTCCTGTGGGGTGCGGGCGCACGTACGCCCGCAAGCACCTCGGCGCGTCGCTATCGCATCAGGCAGCGTAGTTTCAGTTTGCAGCGACTTTTCAAGAGGCACGCTTGGCGGGCCGGCGTGCTTTGGTTCCGGCGGCCGTTGCATTGACCTTATCGCGGCGCGCCTTCAGCTCGTCGCGGATCAGGATTTGCGCGGCGCGCGCGACCGCTGCCTGCTGGGCCGCGGAGACGCTGTCCAGGGCGTCAAGAAATGCCTTTGCCACCGGTTTCGTGCCACGCGGCAATCTCGTCGATTGCGTTTCTGCTTTGGCCATAATGTGCCATTCGTCCTTGTACGTCAGAAGATCTGGTTGATCGCGATATTCACGTGATGCGTCAAGCTCCGAGGTAAGGAGGCCTCTCCAGCACCGTATAATCCGGTTGCGTGTTCGGCCAGCCCAATTCGACAGATCGATCTCATCTCCTACGATCGTGGCGGCGTGCTCCAGCGGGAGAGTCGCTGGTTGTGCATCCCCCTTCACGTTCCTGCCGCATCTGCGGACGGCCATTGCTCATATGAGCAGACCGAAGGGAGCGCCTATGCGATCGTGAAAGCTGTAGAACAGAACGGCATTTTGCAGAGAGACGAATGGCTGCCGCCTGCCGTCCGTCCGGCGCAAAGGGTGGGTCTGCGCCGGCCGCTGCGCTGGTCCGGCTACGATCCCGCCGCGCATAGCGGCGCGGCGCCTTTGCGCCGGTCGGACGGACGCGGCTGCGGGGGAGGGGTCTTCGAGGAGAAGACCCAGACAGGAGACCCCGATGATCCTCTCTCCGATCTTTTTCAATCACCCGCTGCAGACCCCAGTGCTGCCCGACCCAGGTGACATCCCCTTCGACCATGCCGCCGCCGCCCGTGAAGGATGGAGCGTCGCAGCGGCCGAAGAACTGGCTGACGGAACGCCGGGCGTGCAGCTGCAGCGGATTGACCGTCCCGAAGACGGGCAGCCAATCTTCCGGGATGATGTCGATGCCTGGATGCATGTCGTTGCCCGAGCGCGCACCGGCTCGCGCCTGCACCGCCGTGCTTTGGCGCTGGTCGACAAGATCGAACGTGCCCTGATCGAGATCACCTGCGGCGCCTGGTAGCCGGCTGACGCGGGCCATCGCGCCCCTTTTCCCCTGATCCCTTCCGTTCGCTCGCCCTGACCGGCGAGCCGCACACGCTCGGCACCCCGGCTGCTCCTGGCAGCCGGGCCCGACGCGCTGCCAGCACAGGACCATGCACAATGGCCAAGAGCCAAGCGGGCCAGCTCTCGCTCGACGCCCTGTTCGATTCGACGGCGATCAGCAGCCTGACCCTCGACAGCAGCCACACCCGCCAACCGTTGTGTCCCGAGCTACAGGAGGGGTCGGGAGACGCCCCGGTGCCCCCGATCCGGGTGCCGGCGAAGAACTGGCGGCTGTGCGGCAATCGCGGGCTGGCCGCGACCTGGAAGGGCAG
>JAJZVS010000346.1 GCA_021845555.1 Pseudomonadota bacterium | reverse complement strand
CGCCAGCAGGGCGCCCGCCCGCGGCGGCGCCCCCGCCGTGACGGCGGCGGAGAAGATCGTCGGCGTCTGCGTATCCGGCGGCAGCGGGCCGATGATGTCGATGCCGTCCACCAGCTTGAGCTCGCTGATCTGCTGGATGGCGTATTGCGTCTCCCCGCGCGCGACCAGGGCGCCGGTCAGGCCCGCGGGGATCACGGTGGCCTTCGCGTTGACCTCGGCGGCGATCCCCAGCCGCGCGATCAGCCCGGCGAAGAAGATCCCGCTCGCCCCGGCGCCGGAATAGGCGATCGAGCGCGCCGCGCGCAGCGTGGCGATCAGCGCGGCGGCGGAGCCGATGTCGGGCCGCCCCTGCCCCGGCGCCTGCGCGATCCCGACCAGCGATCCCGCCAGCGCGACGCCCCCCGGCGCCAGCTTTCCCGCTTCGGTCAGCGCGGCGATCGCCTCGGCGGTCAGGATCACCACATCCGCCGCCGCCCCGGCGGCAAGCCGATCGACCAGCACCTTGGTCGGCGCGAACTCCACCGCCAGCGTCGTGCCGAGGCTGCGTTCCAGCGCCGCGTGCTCGGCTTCCAGCGCGCCCTGCACGGCCAGGGTGGACAGCAGCCGCAACGGCGGCGGCGCGGATTCGGTCATCGGGTTTATCTCCTCAGCGCAACAGACCGCGGGCGGCCAGATTGCGCATCAGCGCGCCGGTGCCGAAGGTCCAGGGTTGGCACCGGTCGGTGCGCAGCATGCGGTTCACCAGCCGGCCCAGGCCGGGCGCGGCGACGGTCACGATATCGTTCGGCTTGTGGGTGAAGCCCTGGCCGGGCGCATCCCGATCCTCGGTGGGGGCGAACATGGTGCCGAGGAACAGCACCGCGCCGTCGGGATACTGGTGATGTTCGTTCAGCATCTGCGCAACGAGATCGGCCGGATCGCGGCTGATCCGCGCGATCGAGGAAGCGCCGTCCAGCCGGAACCCGTCCGCCCCCTCCACCGTCAGCCGCACCGTGGTGCGGCGGATGTCGTCGAGGCCGAACCCGGCGTCGAACAGCCGCAGCAGCGGGCCGATCGCGCAGGAGCCGGTGTTGTCCTTCGCCTTGCCGAGCAGCAGCGCCGAGCGTCCTTCCACATCGCGCAGGTTCACGTCGTTGCCGAGGCTCGCGCCGACGATCCGACCGGTGGAAGCCACCGCCAGCACCACCTCGGGTTCGGGATTGTTCCATACCGAGGCCGGATGCAGCCCCGCGTCCATGCCGGTGCCGACCGCGGCCATCGGCTGCGCCTTGGTGAAAATCTCCGCATCGGGACCGATGCCCACTTCCAGATACTGGCTCCACGCTCCTTGCGCGATCAGCACCTGCTTGAGATGCGCCGCCTCCGCCGAACCCGGCCGCAGCTTCGCCAGATCGTCGCCCACCAGCCGCGTGACTTCGGCACGGATCGCCCCGGCGGCCGCAAGATCGCCGCGCGCGCGTTCCTCGATCACCCGTTCCAGCATCGACACGGCGAAGGTGACGCCGGCGGCCTTGATCGCTTGCAGATCGAGCGGCGCCAGCAGCCAGGGCAGCGCCGGATCGCGCGCCTCCGCCGGCGTGTTGGCGAGGATCGCGGCGAACGGGCCGAGCGGCGTGCCCGGCGCGGCACGCAGCGCGGCGGCGGGATCCTGCGCCTCGCACAGGTCGCGCAGGGTCGGGAAGCTGGCGGTGATGTCCACCAGCGTGTCGCCACGCAGCGCCGCCACCGATGGCCCGCCCGCTTGCGGCAGCCAGACCCGCGCGGCGAGCGCGGCGGTCGCGGCGTCCTCCGGCAGGGCGGGGGCGAGCGCTTCGGTCAGTCGGCTCATCGTCGTCTCCGTGGTTCGGGGGCGCGGGCAGGGCCCGACCATTCCCCCGCCCGACGCCCCGCCGCAAGAGCGGGGGCGCGCGATGCCGCAATTCCGGTCTAGACTGCGCCCATGAACGCCGCCATCGCCCCCGCCCTCTCCCCCGCCGTGGCGGGCACGCCCGACCCGGACATCGCCACGCTGCTGGCGGTCCGCCCGCACCTGAGGATGCACGCCCAGGATGGGCTGCTGCTCGAAGGCGTGCCGCTCGCCGCCATCGCCGATGCGCTCGGCACCCCCACCTGGGTCTATGGCGCCGGCACGCTCCGCGCCCGCTACCGCGCCCTCGCCGCCGCGCTGGCGGGAGCGAAGCTGCCCGCGCATATCCATTTCGCCGTCAAGGCGAACGACCGGCTGGCGGTGTTGCGCCTGCTTGCCGGCGAGGGCGCCGGCGCCGACGTGGTCAGCGGCGGCGAGCTCCGCCGCGCGCTGGCCGCCGGCATTCCGCCCGAACGGATCGTGTTCTCCGGCGTCGGCAAGACCGCGGCCGAACTGCGCCTCGCGCTCGACCACGACATCGCCCAGATCAACCTCGAAAGCGCCGAGGAACTCGACATGCTGGCCGCGATCGCCGCCGGGATGGGGCGCGCCGCGCGGGTGGCGCTGCGGGTCAACCCGGATGTCGATGCCGGCACGCACGCGAAGATCAGCACCGGCCGGGCGGCCGACAAATTCGGCATCCCCTATGCGGACGCCGCCGCGCTCTACGCCCGCGCCGCGACGCTGCCGGGGATCGAGCCGGTCGGTCTCGCCGTGCACATCGGCAGCCAGATTCGCGCGCTCGCCCCGTTCCGCGACGCCTACCGCCGTATCGCCGGGCTGGTGCGCGACCTGCGCACCGCCGGGCAGAGCGTGCGGGTGGTCGATTGCGGCGGCGGCCTCGGCATTCCCTACCGGGATGAGCCGGGCGCCGATCCGGCGGGCCTCGCCGGCGTGCTGCGCGCGGAACTCGGCGCGCTGGACGTGGCGCTGGTGCTGGAGCCGGGACGCTGGCTGGTGGGCCCGGCGGGGGTGCTGCTGGCCTCGGTCGTGCTGGTCAAGCGCGCGGGCACCGGGCGCTTCATCGTGCTGGACGCGGCGATGAACGACCTGATACGCCCGGCGATGTACGACGCCTGGCACGGCATCGTGCCGCTCGATGCCGTCGCCGCCCTGGCGCCGGCGCGGCCCGCCGAGGTGGTCGGGCCGGTGTGCGAAAGCAGCGACATTTTCGCCCGCGACCGCGCCCTGCCCGAGCTTGCCCCCGGCGCGCGCGTGGCGATCCTGGATGCCGGTGCCTATGGCGCGGTGATGAGCTCGACCTACAACGCGCGCCCGCTCGCCGCCGAGGCGCTGGTGGACGGGGAGCGCTGGACGACGATCCGCCCGCGCCAGGAGGTCGCGGCGATGTGGCGGGACGAGACGATCCCCCCCTGGTTCGCGACGCCGCGCCCATGAGGACGCCGCCGCCGCCGTGACTACGCGGCTCGCCTGGCGGCGGCGCCTGGCGCGCGCCGCGCTGTGGGTGGAGGTGCTGTGGCCGGCGCTGTGGCCGGCGCTCGGCGTGGCGGGGGCCTTCGTCTGCCTCGCGTTGCTCGGCGTGCCGGCGCTGCTGCCGGCGGCGGGACGGCTGGCGCTGCTGGGGGCGACGGGGATCGGGGTTGGCGGGCTGCTGTGGCGCGGCCTGCGCGCGGTCGCGGCGCGGGAGCGGACCGGCGGGAGCCCGGTGGACCGGCGGCTGGAACGCGCCTCCGGCCTGCGCCATCGGCCACTGGCGGCGCTGGCGGACCAGCCGGCCGCCGCGCCGGGCGATGCGCTCACGCGGGCGCTGTGGGCGGCGCATCAGGCGCGCGCGGCCGGTGCGGTCGGGCGGATCCGCGTCGGCTGGCCGCATCCCGGCCTCGCCGCGCGCGACCGGCGCGGGCTGCGCGGCGGGCTCGCGGTGGCGCTGGTGGCCTGCCTCGCCATCGCCGGGGCGGACGCGCCG
>JAJZVS010000345.1 GCA_021845555.1 Pseudomonadota bacterium | reverse complement strand
CGACGGGCCCGCAGCGCCGCGCTGCGCGCTACCGCCGGGGAGCGGAAGGCGCCGACCTGGATTCCCCAATTCTGCGGCAGCAGCCGCAGGCTGCTCACCCGCTGCACCTGCGGCCGCGCCAGCGCCCGCGCGATCGGCCGCCGCCGCGGCGGGACCGGCAGGCGGTGCGGCACGGTCTCGGCATGCGCCGAGGCGATCAGCGACGGCAGCCGGTGCGGGGCCTCCCGCTCGGCGAGCACGGTCTTGCCGCCCAACGGCACCGCGAGCTCCGCGTATCCGGCGTTCATCATCTGCGCCATGGTCCCGTAGCAGCTCGGCCAACTCGGCGCGCCGAACTCCACCCCGATCAGCCGCACGCCGTGGTTCACCGCGCTGGTCACCAGGTTATGGCCGGAGGCATCGACGAAGCCGGTCTTCAGCCCGTCCACGCCGGGATAGAGCTTCAGCATGCGGTCGAGATTGACCACGGTCTGCCCGTGGAAAACGAAACTCGGCGTGCTGAAATAGCTGTAGTCCTCGGGGAAATCGGCGATCAGCCGGCGGGCGAGCGTGGCCATGTCCCGCGCGGTGGTCCATTGGTCCGCCGCCGGCAGGCCGGAGGCGTTGACGAACACGGTATGGCGCATGCCGAGCGCGCGGGCACGCAGCGTCATCATCTGGGCGAACCGCGTCTCCGACCCGCCGAGCAGCTCGCCGAGCGCGACGGCGGCGTCGTTGGCCGAGCGGGTGATCAGGCCGAGGATCGCCTGCCGCACGGTGATCCGCATGCCCGGCACCAGACCGAGCTTGGTCGGCTGCATGGACGCGGCATGGGCGGAGACGGGCACCAGCTGATCGAGCGTGATGCGGCGGTCGCGCAGCGCCTCGAACGTAAGGTATAAGGTCATCAGCTTGGTGAGGCTGGCCGGGTGGCGCAGCGCGTCCGCATCCTGGGCCTCCAGCACGCGGCCGGTGGAGGCGACCACCAGGATCGAGGAAAACGGCGGCACGGCGGCCGCGGCGGGACGCGGGCCGAGGACGGCGAGGAGCGCCAGGGACAGTCCGAGCGCGAAGATCTGCGCCAGGGCCACAGGAACGGAACGCAAAAAATTGCGTCCATGGCGCCGCCGAGCTGCCATTTCGATCGTACTCCGGTCTGTCAGAAAAGACTCTAACGGGCGCGCGGGCGGTCTGTCCAGCCCTAATTGCGGCGAATTTGCAAGCTATTGAACGGTTTACCGGCCGACGTTAGAGCCGCCCCCAGAGCCGCTGGCCGCCGCCATCATTGTGCAACGCACAAAAACCTCTTGATAGGCGGCGCGCGGTTTTCTATATCCGGCTTGTGCTGCGGTGCAGCAAAGCGATCAGGCATTTTTCCAAGCTGCCCCACGGTGCGGGCCGCTTGTCACGACGGGAACAGAGGGACGGACATGGCGATCAAAACGAAGGCCGAAAGCGTTGGCGGGCTGGCGGAAGACGTTGCCCCGGTGACCGGCTTCGGCGCGGAGACGAACCTGAAGGGGATCGAGCAGACGGTTGCGACCCTGAAGGATGGCATGACCCAGGCGGCTGCCGGGATCGAGAAGACCCAGGCCCGCGTCAAGGAAGGAATGGAGAAAGCGATGAAGACCGCCGAAGAATTCGTGACGTTCGGCCAGGGCAACCTGGAAGCCGTGGTGAAGTCCGGCCAGATCCTGGCCGCCGGCATGCAGGACCTGTCCAAGCAGTTCGCCGCGACCGCCCAGGCCTCCTTCGAGGAGAGCATGGCGACGTTCAAGGCCCTGACCACGGTGAAGTCGCTGAAGGAAGCGATCGACCTGCAGACCGGGCTGACCCGCACGGCGATCGAGAAGTCGCTGGCCGAGTCGGGCAAGCTGACCGACGCCTCGGTGAAGCTCACCGAGCAGGTCATGGCGCCGATCACCGCGCGCGTGACCATGGCGGTCGAGAAGTTCGCGAAGCCGGTCTGAACCGGCCTCGCGCGTGCGGCGGCGGGCCGCTCCCCCCAGCAGCCCCGCTGCCCCGAAAGACCCGGACACGCCCCGCGTGCCCGGGTCTTTTTTTGTGCCCCCGGCGCGCGGATCGGCCTCCGGCCGCACGGCTCGGCCATCCGGCCCCCTCGGCACTCTTTTAACCTTCGCCCGGTATCCGATATGCTTGTCTGCCGGAGATGGTCCGGCCGGGTCTGGCCCGGGGCCATGCGGCCGGAGACCGGCGTGCGCGGAACAGGTGAAGATGAGCGATCACGACAAGCGTGGCGGCGGCGAAGGCCCGAATACCGGCGTGGTGGTCAAGCCGCGGCCGAAGACGCGCAAGCCGGCCATGTACAAAGTCTTGATGTTGAACGACGATTATACTCCCATGGAGTTCGTCGTGCATGTCTTGGAACGATTCTTCCAGAAGAACCGCGACGAGGCCACCCGCATCATGCTCCATGTCCACCGCCGCGGGGTCGGCGTCTGCGGCGTCTATACGTACGAAGTCGCCGAGACCAAGGTGACCCAGGTCATGGACCTCGCCCGCCAGAACCAGCATCCTCTCCAATGTACGATCGAGAAGGAATGAGCAGGCACGTGCCCCTCCCCCTTCCCCAGTTCGCCGTCCGCCCTCCCGCGCGTCAGGAGCGTCGCCATGTTGTCCCGTAATCTCGAACAGACGCTGCACCGCGCCCTGTCGCTCGCCAGCGAGCGGCGACATGAATACGCGACGCTCGAACATCTGCTGCTCGGCCTGGCCGACGACACCGACGCGGCCACCGTGCTGCGGGCCTGCGGGGTCGATCTGGACAAGCTGCGCGCCGACCTCGGGGAGTTCCTCGACAAGGATCTGGCCGGGCTGGCCACCGACCGGGCGGGCGATCCCAAGCCCACCGCGGGATTCCAGCGGGTGGTCCAGCGCGCCGCCATCCACGTGCAATCCTCCGGGCGCGACGAGGTGACCGGGGCGAATGTGCTGGTGGCGCTGTTCTCCGAGCGCGAATCGCACGCGGTCTATTTCCTGCAACTCCAGGACATGACCCGGCTCGATGCGGTGAATTTCATCAGCCACGGGATCGCCAAGGCGCCGGGACGCTCGGCCGCGCGGCCGGTGCAGGGGTCGAGCACGCCGAACGAGGCCCATCCCGAGCCGGAGCGGGAGGAAAAGCCCGGACGGCGCGGGCAGGACGCGCTGACGAACTACTGCGTCAACCTCAACAAGAAGGCGATGGCCGGCAAGATCGACCCGCTGATCGGCCGCGAGTCGGAGATCGAGCGGACCATCCAGATCCTGTGCCGGCGCACCAAGAACAACCCGCTCTATGTCGGCGATCCCGGCGTCGGCAAGACCGCCATCGCCGAGGGGCTGGCCAAGCGCATCGTCGAGGGCGACGTGCCCGAGGTGCTGGCGAAATCCACCATCTTCGCGCTCGATATGGGCGCGCTGCTCGCGGGGACGCGCTATCGCGGCGATTTCGAGGAAAGGCTCAAGGCGGTGGTCACCGAGCTCGAGAACCAGGCCGGGGCGATCCTGTTCATCGACGAGATCCATACCGTGATCGGCGCCGGCGCGACCTCGGGCGGGGCGATGGACGCGTCCAACCTGCTCAAGCCGGCGCTGGCGTCGGGCACGCTGCGCTGCATCGGCTCGACCACCTACAAGGAATTCCGCAACTACTTCGAGAAGGACCGCGCCCTGGTCCGCCGCTTCCAGAAGATCGACGTGAACGAGCCGACCCTGGAAGACAGCATCAAGATCCTGCGCGGCCTCAAGTCCAACTACGAGAAATACCACAAGGTCCGCTACACCGACGAAGCGATCCGCGCCGCGGTGGAGCTGTCGGCGAAATACATCAACGACCGCAAGCTGCCGGACAAGGCG
>JAJZVS010000013.1 GCA_021845555.1 Pseudomonadota bacterium | reverse complement strand
CCTCGGCACGCCGATCAAGCTGTCGCGCACCCCCGGCGGCACCCGCGCCGTGCCGCCGCGCTTCGGCGCCGACGGGGCGGCGGTGCTGGCGGCCTACGGCTACACCGAGGCGGAGATCGCCGCCCTGCAGGATGCCGGCGTGGTGCTGACCGAGCGGCGGCGCTGACCGCGCCGGGCATGGACGGACCCGACCCGGGCCAGGATCCCGCCGTCCTTGGCGCGGCGGGCTGGCTGTTCGACGCGGCGCTCTATCAGTTCCGCTATCCGGACCTGACGGACGACGCGCTCGCCGCCGGCGGGTTCGCGAGCGGTTTCGACCACTACCGGCGCCTCGGCGACCGCGAGGGCCGCTCGGGCAGCCTGTTCCTCGATCCGGGCTTCTATCTGGCGCACCTCCCGCCGGAAGCCGCCGCCGCCGCGGCGGCCGAAGGCTGCTGCGCGCATTTCCTCGCCGCCCTGGCGGCGGGCGGGGAGGAGCCGCGAACCTCGCCGTTCTTCGATCCCGCCTGGTACCGCGCCCGCTACAGGGACGTCGCGGCGGCGATCGACCGCGGCGAATGGCGGGGCGCGCTGCACCACTACCTCGCCAACCCCACGCCCACCGCCTTCGATCCGCTGCCGGAATTCTCCGAGCGCGCCTATCTGGCGACCTACCCGGATGTCGCCGAGGCGGTGCGGGCCGGCACCTGGCGGTCGGGCTACCAGCATTTCCTGCACCACGGCGCGGCCGAGCTGCGCCGGCCGGGCCCGGCGCTCGATCTCGCCTGGTATCTCGACAGCGATCCCGCGGTGCGCGCCGATCTTGCCGCCGGGCTGGCGCGCGATGGCTTTGCCCATTTCCTGCTGTTCGGCGGCGCCCGCGGCCTGACCGGTGTCCCGCGGGCCGCGCGCCTGCCCGCCCCGGCGGAGGCCGCGGCCCTGTTGGACGCTCGCGCCGCCGCGCTGCTGCCGGGCCTTGCCCGTGCCGGACTCGATTTCCGTCGGGCGGAAACCGACCCGCCGCCCGCGTTGTCGGTGGTGATGGTGCTGGGGGAGGGGTTCGCCGCCACGCTTGCCACGCTCGCCGCGCTGCGGGCGCAGGGCGCGGATCCGCCGGAATTGATTCTGATCGACGCCGGCGCCGGGGACGAAACCCGCTGGATCGACCGCTACGTGGCGGGTGCCATGCTGCTGCGGCTCGGCGCCGGCGTCCCCTGGGCGGCGGCGGCCAACGCCGGCCTGTCCTGCGCCAGTGCCCCGGCCGTGCTGTTCCTCGATCCCGCGGTGGAGGCCGCGCCCGGCGCGGTTGCGGCAGCCCTGCGGCGGCTGGACCAGGACCCGGCGATCGCCGCCGTCGGCGCGCGGCTGCTGGCCCCGGACGGGGGGTTGCACGAAGCCGGCGGGATCGTCTGGCGCGACGGCAGCACCACCGCCTATCGGCGCGGTGCCTCCGCGCTGGCGCCGGAGGCGTGTTTCGTCCGCGACGTCGATTTCTGTGCCGCCGCCTTCCTGCTGGTCCGCGCCGATCCTGTCCGTGCCCTCGGCGGGTTCGATGCCGACCTGCCGCCGGGCGCGCAGGCCGCCGATCTCGGGTTGCGGCTGGCCGAAGCGGGGCAGCGCGTCGTCTATGATCCGGCGATGCTCGGCTTCCTCCTCGGCGCCCCTGCGGTGACCGAGGGCGCCGCCGCCGAGGCGGGCGCGGACAGCGCCGCCGCGCTGAGCGCGCGCCACGGAACCCGCCTGCGCTTCCGCTACTTGCCCGACAAGCGGGTGGAGGTATTCGCCCGCGCCCCCGAACCGGCCGGCCGGCGCGTGCTGTTCATCGAGGATACCGTGCCGCTGCGCCGCCTCGGCTCCGGCTTCGTCCGCTCGGTTGCGCTGATCGGCGCCATGGCCGAACTCGGCCACGCGGTGACGGTGCTGCCGCTTGGCCCGCCTGCTTCCTCCCCGGCGGCGGGGTTCGCCGATCTGCCCGATACCGTCGAAATCCTGCATGACCGCGCGGCCGAGGATCTGGAAGATCTGCTGCGCGACCGCCCGGGATTCTTCGACGCGATCTGGGTCGCGCGCACCCATAACCTCGACCGGATCCGCGACCCGCTGGATCGCGCCCTCGCCGGCGCCGGGCGCAAGCCGCTGCTGGTGCTGGATACCGAGGCGATCGCCGCGCTGCGCGAGGCCGGCCGCGCCCGCCTGCCGGGCCGGGAGCGGGAGTTCGACCTGCCGGGGGCGCTCGCCGCCGAGTTCCGCCACGCCGCGCGCTGCGATCGCATCGTCGCGGTGAGCGAGGCGGAGGCGGCGATGCTGCGCGCGCTCGGCTTTCCGGCCGTCGACACGATCGGCCATATTCGCAGGCTGCGCCTGACGCCGCGCCCGTTCGCCGAGCGCGCGGGCCTGCTGTTCCTGGGTGCGATGCACGAGCCGGGCGCGCCCAACCACGACGCGCTGGAATGGTTCGTCGCCGAGGTCTTGCCGCTGATCGAACGCGCGCTGCGCTGGGAAACCCGCCTGACGGTCGCCGGCCATGTCGATCCCAGCGTGGACCTCGGCCGTTTTGCGTCCCATCCGCGCATCTCGCTGCGCGGACCGGTGGGCGATCCCGAGCCGCTGTACGACAGCCACCGGCTCGTCGTCGCGCCCACGCGCTTCGCCGCCGGCCTACCGTACAAGCTGCACGAGGCCGCCTCGTTCGGCGTGCCGATCGTCGCCACCGAGCTGCTGGCCGCCCAGCTCGGCTGGGACGACGCGCTGCTGGCGGCCGACCCGGCCGACCCGGCCGCGTTCGCCGCCCAGGTGGTGCGCCTCTACCGCGACGCGGCGCTGTGGGAACAGTTGCGCGCCGCCGCGGCCGCGCGGGTCGCGGCGGAAACCGACCGCGACCGGACGCTCGCGGCGTTGCGGACGATCCTGGCGTAGAGCCCCGCCCTCCGTTCAGACCGTGGACAGCACCGCCGAGGCGAGCGCAGCGGAGCGGGCGGCGGGATGCGCGGGGTTGCGGAAGCGCAGCTCCCCGTCCGCGACCGCATCGGGCGGCGCCATGCCGAGCAGTTCGAAGCGCGAGGCGCAGGTGACGGCAACCACCGGACGGGCTTCCGGACAGGTCAGGAACTGGCGCGCCTCGCCTTCCAGTTCCAGTCGGTCGCGCAGGCCGCGCCACTCGGCTCGCTCGGTGTCCTCGATGAACATCGCCAGGATGCCCGGGCGGGTGCCGGTCAGGCGGGTGGGCGCAATCGCCGCCATGCGCCGGCGGATCGCCACGGCAACTGCGTCCTCGCGCCCGGCGCGAGCCGCGAGCACGAACAGGCCGCCATCCCCGCCGGTCACCGCGAGTTGCGCCTCCGGTCCGAATTCGCGGCGCAGGCGGGCCAGCGTATCCGTCTCGTCGGCCTGCGCGCCGGCCAGCAGCAGCGGGTCGAGGCGCAGCACCACCGCCGCGTCCTGCTCGCTGCGGCTCTGCGCGGCCAGCAGGCGGCGGATGCTGGCGTGCAGCGCGGCCAGCGTTTCGCCGTCGGCGGCCAGCGGCAGCCCATCCGGCAAGGTCATCTTCAGCAGGTAGCGGCCCGGGTGCGCGGCGAGCCAGGTTTGCAGATCCGCATCGATCCGGTCGGCCAGGTGCAGCCAGGCGGCGCGCGGCAGCCCGCGCCCCTGCTCGGCCGAGACCACGTCGCACACGACCTCCGCCTCGACGGCGTCGCGGCGCAGCAGCAGGTCGAACGGCGCGGCCTCCTCCAGTCCGGAAAAAATCACCGCGAAGCCCCGGTCCCGGTAGGAGGACGCGGTGCGCAGCAGGTGGAACAGCCCCACCAGCGTCGCCGTCCCCGTCAGGGCGGTATCGAGCGCGGTCCGCAGGCAATCCTGCCCGGCGGGGGAAAGATCCTCGGCCAGTTCGGCGGCGGCGGCGGCGAGGCGGGCGATCCGCGCTTCCATCGGGCTTGATGCGCCGAGGCCACGGCGCAGGCGCTCGATCGTCCACTCGATCCCGTGGCGCTGGCGTTCCGCGCGGCCGGCGCGCGGTCCGCCCGTCGCGAGGCGTTGGAGTTCGCGCATCCGCTCGGCCCAGCGGCGCGGCCCCGCCAGATCGATGAACGTCTCGACCGGCGCCGGCGCGAGGCCGGGGTCATGTGCCGCATGCCGGCCCGGCACGGGGGGGGGAGCAAGGGCGGCGAGGGCGTGGGACAGCGCAGGGGCCATGGCGGGTCTTCCGGGTTCCGGCTCCCGCATACAGGCAGTAATTCCCGACCGTCAAGGTCGGGAATACCCCATAGACGACCGCGGGATCAGAACAGCCGGCCGCCGTTGGCGACTTTGAAGTCCGGCTTGATCAGCACCACGGCCCCGTCGTCGTCCGGCATCCCGAGCGTCAGCACCTCGCTGACGAACGGGCCGATCTGGCGCGGCGGGAAATTGACCACCGCGCAGACCTGCCGGCCGATCAGCTGGTCGGGGCGGTAGTGCACGGTGATCTGCGCCGAGGAACGCTTCATCCCGATCTCCGGCCCGAAATCGATGGTCAGGCGCAGCGCCGGCTTGCGCGCCTCGGGGAAGGGCTGGGCATCGACAATCGTGCCGACGCGGATGTCCACGCGTTCGAAGTCCGCGAGGGTGATGGTCTCCGGCATGGCGGCCTCCCTGTTCCGCGCGATCATGCCACGCGAGGCGGGAAAAGTGCCAATCCGGCCTACGCCTGGCGGAGCCCCAGATGCGTCGTCATCGGCGCGAAATCCCGGTCCGCGTGCAGCAGCGCATAGCCGCGCGCGATGCAGAACGTGCCGAGGATCACGTCGATCGTCTTGCGCACCGTCACTCCGCGCGCGCGCAACAGCCGATCGTTCCGTGCCGCAAGGATCGCGATTCCTTCGCCCAGCACCGGCTCGATCGGGAACTGGCGCAGGTTCCGCTCGATCCGCTCCGCATGGGCGTCGTCGCGCGCGCCCTGGAGCACTTCGAGCAGGACCAGGTCGCCCAGCAGGATTTCGTCGGGTGCGTCGATCGCCCGCAGGCGCCGCACCTCCGGGATGTCTGCGCCGCGGAGCAGGGCGATCCAGACCGAGCTGTCCACCAGGACGTTCACCCGGCGTCGCGGGCGGGGTCCTGGCGCCGTGCGTCCAGATCGCCCTCCCAGCCGAGGCCCGCCAGATCGGCGAGCGCCTGCTGCTGGCGATGGTGGCGTACCAGGCGGCGCAAGGCCTCCTCGACCGTCGCCTTCTTGGTCGGCAGGCGGGTGGCTTCCATGGCGGCGCCCATCAACGCGTCGTCGATGTCGATGTTGGTCCGCATGGGGGCGCGTCCGATGTGTATGCCATGAGGTTTTTCATACACATCGCGGAGCGGATCGTCAAGCGCGCATCCGCCCCTTGCCAACCCCGGCCCTGCGTGCCACGTCCCCCAGGACCGTGAAACGCCGGTTCCCCACCCATGGCTGATCCCATCGCGGACGCGCCCGCCGATCGCGTCCTGATCCTCGATTTCGGCTCCCAGGTCACCCAGTTGATCGCCCGGCGCCTGCGCTATTCGGGCGTCTATTGCGAGATCTGGCCATACCACACCGACCCGGCGCGCATCGCCGCCTGGCGGCCGCGCGCGGTCGTGCTGTCGGGCGGCCCGGCCTCGGTGCACGAGCCGGGCGCGCCGCTCGCGCCGGCGGAGATCTTCGGGCTCGGCGTGCCGATCCTCGGCATCTGCTACGGGGAACAGCTGCTCTGCCACCAGTTGGGCGGAGCGGTGGAGACCCATACCCAGCGCGAGTTCGGCCGCGCCTTCATCGACATCACCGACGACTGCGCCCTGTTCCACGGCGTCTGGCCGAAGGGCGGGCGCGAGCAGGTGTGGATGAGCCACGGGGACCGCGTCACCCGCCTGCCGCCGGGTTTCCGCGCCGTGGCGGCCACCGAGGGCGCGCCCTTCGCCGCCATCGCCGACGACGCGCGGCATTTCTATGGCGTGCAGTTCCATCCGGAGGTCGCGCACACCCCGCACGGCACCGCGCTGCTGCACAACTTCACCCACCACGTCGCCGGTCTGTCCGGCAGTTGGACCATGGCGAACGTCCGCGCCGCCGGCATCGCCCGTATCCGTGCCCAGGTCGGGCAGGGGCGGGTGATCTGCGGCCTGTCGGGCGGCGTCGACAGCGCGGTGGCGGCGGTGCTGATCCACGAGGCGATCGGCGATCAGCTGACCTGCATCTTCGTCGATCACGGCCTGCTGCGGGAGGGCGAGGCGGATGACGTGGTCGCCACCTTCCGCGACCGGTTCAACATCCGCCTGGTGCACCGCGACGCCGCCGACCTGTTCCTCGCCGCGCTGGACGGCGTGACCGACCCGGAGGCCAAGCGCAAGACGATCGGCCGCCTGTTCATCGAGGTGTTCGAGCAGGAAGCGGGCAAGCTCGGCGGCGCGGATTTCCTCGCCCAGGGCACGCTCTATCCGGACGTGATCGAATCGGTGGCGCCCACCGGCGGTCCCTCCGTCACCATCAAGTCGCACCACAACGTGGGCGGCCTGCCGGAACGGATGCGGATGAAACTGGTCGAGCCGCTGCGCGAGCTGTTCAAGGACGAGGTGCGCGAACTGGGCCGCACGCTCGGCCTGCCGGAGGTGATCGTCGGCCGCCACCCGTTCCCCGGACCGGGACTCGCCATCCGCATCCCCGGTCCCATCACGGCCGAGAAGCTGGCGATCCTGCGCCGGGCCGATGCGGTGTTCCTGGAGGAAATCCGCGCCGCCGGGCTCTATGACGCGATCTGGCAGGCGTTCGCGGTGCTGCTGCCGGTGCGCTCGGTGGGCGTGATGGGCGACGGGCGGACCTACGACCATGTGTGCGCGCTGCGCGCCGTGACCAGCACCGACGGCATGACCGCCGATGTGTATCCGTTCGACGCCGGGTTCCTCGCCCGCGTCGCCGGGCGGATCGTGAACGAAGTGCGCGGGATCAACCGTGTCACCTACGATATCACCAGCAAGCCGCCCGGCACGATCGAGTGGGAATAGAAGGAAGGTATGCGATGACCAGCACGGCCCCGAAGACTCTGCGCGGACGGCACTTCTTCGCCAACCCCGGCCCGACCAACATTCCGGATTCGATCCTGCGCGCGATCGACCGCCCGACCGTCGATTTCCACGATCCGGACTTCATGCCGGTCTATGAGCAGGTGTTCGCCGGGATCAAGCGGGTGCTGGGCACCAAGCATCATCTGTTCATGTACACGGGCTCCGGCCACGCCGCCTGGGAGGCGACGCTGACCAACCTGCTCTCGCCGGGGGAGACGATCCTGGTCCTGGATTCGGGCTATTTCTCCGAGGAATGGGGCAAGATGGCCGCCGCGCACGGGGTGGAGGTGCAGACGGTCGCGGCCGACTGGCGCCACGGCATCGACCTCGCCAAGGTGCGCGACGCGCTGGTGGCCGATCGCGCCCACGCCATCAAGGCGGTCTGCGTCGTGCACAACGAAACCGCCACCGGGCTGATGATCCCGCCCGCCGAGGTGCGCGCGGCGATCGACGCGGCGAAGCATCCGGCGCTGTTCCTGGTCGATACCATCTCCTCGCTCGCCAGCCTCGAGTTCCGCATGGACGACTGGGGGATCGACGCGGTGGTGGGCGGCAGCCAGAAGGGGCTGATGAACCCGACCGGCATGAGCTTCACCGGCGTGTCCGAGAAGGGATTCGCGGCGCACCAGAAGGCGAAGCTCGGACGCTACTATTTCGACTGGTCGGTGATGCTGACGCGCAAGCCGCACAACAGCTTCGTCGGCACCGTGCCGGTGAACGCGTTCTACGGCCTGCGCGAGGCGGTGCGCCTGCTGGAGGAAGAAGGCATGGACGCGGTGGTGGCGCGCCACCATCGCCTCGCCGAGGGGGTGCGTCGCGCGGTCGCGGTGTGGTCGGGCAACAACGGCCCGCAGCTGTTCTGCACCAACCCCGCGCGGGTGTCCGATTCCGTGACCGCGATCCTGATGCCCGAAGGCCATGACGCCGACGCGCTGCGGCGCACCGCGCGGACCCGCTACAACGTGAGCCTGGGCGGCGGACTCGGCAAGCTGGGCGGGCGGGTGTTCCGCATCGGCCACATGGGCGATCTGAACGAGCCGATGGTGCTGGGCACGCTGGGGGCGGTGGAGATGGCGCTGCGCCAGAACCACGTGCCGCACGGCAAGGGCGGCGTCGAGGCGGCGATGGCGTGGTTCAGCGCCTGACGGCCGGCGCCGGGGGCGGGCGGGTTCAGGCCGCCCCGCCCCCCGGGTGCAGTTCGATATCCGCCTGACTGCGCAGGTCCTGCTGCAATTGCCGCGACAGCAGGTTGACCCGCTGCGACAGGATCTGGATCCGGATCTCCTGCGGCGTCAGCTGCGCCATGTTCTTCCGCTCTTTCGAGCACAGCACCATCACGCCGATCCCGTTCGGCGCAACCAGCGGCTGCGTTGTCTGGCCGGGTTGCAGCGTCGAGAGCATCTGGCGGAACGCCGGCGGCTGCACGTTCTCCAGCCGGATCGGCCCCGGGTCGGCCGGACGGGAGGAGTGCATCGACGCCGCCAACTGTTCCATCTGCGGGCAGCTTTTCACCGTCTGGCTGATCTGCCGTGCGCGCTGCAGCGCGGCGATTTGCTGCGCGGTGGGCGCCTGCGGGTTGAGCGGGCTGGTGAACGGCACGAATACCTGGCGGATCGACAGGATAGTCGCCATGTCATGCCCGCTCACGCGCTTGCCGGCCAGCGTGACGATGTCGATCCCGCCTGGCACCGCGATCGGGTTGCTCACCGCGCCCACCGGCATTTCCGCCACCACCCGCGCCACCGCGGGATCGAGCTGGTTGGCCGCGACCCAGCCGAGATCGCCGCCGGCAAGCGCGGTCTGGCTCTGGCTGAACTGCGCCGCCACCACCGGGAACGGCGCGCCGGCGCGCAGCTCCGAAATCACGGTCTGCGCGAAGTTCCGCGCCGCGGTGCCGCGCGATCCGGTTTCGACCGGGATGAAAATCTCGCCGACATGGTATTGCGGCTGGCCGGTCTCCTGCGCCAGCAGGCGCTCCTCCGCCGCCACCGCGGCGTCGTCCACCCTTCCGCGCGCGCCGAGCTTTTCCCGCAGGAGCTGGGTCCAGCCGAGCTGGGTGCGCAGCTGATCGACCAGGGTGGCCATGCTCACCCCGCCGGCTTCGAGTCGCTTGCGCAACGCTCCCGGCGCCATGCCGTTCCGCTTCTCGATCTCGGCGATGGCATCCGCGATTGCCTTGTCAGGTACCACGATCTCGGCGCGTTCTACCGCCTGCATGCGCAACCGCTCGTCGATCAGCTGGCGAAGGATCTGCGGCTTCAGCCGGTCCAGCACCGCCGGCGTGACGGCAAGATTGGCGGAGAGGGCAAACAGCTTGGCGCGGTTTTCCACGTCGATGTTGGTGATCGGCGAACCATTCACCACCGCGAGGATATGCGCCCCTTGCACCGCCTCGGCGCCGGACGCCTGCCGCGCCGGGGGGGTGGGCACCGCCGCGCCGGCGGCCGCCACCGGGGCGGCAAGCGCTGCCAGCGCAAGGGGCAGCGCCAAGGCGGCCCGGCGGATAGCGGCCGGCCAGACGGGGACCGACCAGACGGGGACCGACCAGACGGGGACCGACCAGACGAAGCGGGACATCAACATGGTGGAGGGAATCTCACAGGGCGTGGAAGCCGAACTGGCCGATGGTCTTGAAGGTGATCTGGAGCAGCACAGTGGTTGAGCCGCTGTCCCCGGCGAACGCGGTATAGCGGCGGTAGAGCTTGAAATCCAAGATCACGCACTCGTTCTCGTAGATCGCGTCGCCGCCGATCGCGACCATCTGGTTGGTCGCCAGGTCGCGCTGGGCGAAGCCGTCCAGCCGGTAGTCGCCCCAGTTGGTGACGAAGCCCAGGGTGAGCTCGTTGCGCGGAAAATAATAGGACGAACCGACCGGCGGCGGCTGCGCCTGATCGTAGAAATAATAGGGATCGAACGTCGTGTAGAGATACCCGGCGGTGACCTGCAGCCGCCGTCCGCCCACCGTCGCGGTGGCGTCCGCCATGCGGGTGGCGAGGCTGCGGTGATCGAGCCGGGTGCGATACACGAGGTCGAGCCAGTGGGTGGGCGAGAAACTGGCGCGGGCGACGATGTCGGACACGGTATCGTGCAGGCCGGACCCGGCGGGAAACACCGGATCGGGCGCGGTGCGGAAGGACTGGCCGATCAGCCCGTCCAGCACCGTCCCGTCCAGGTACCAGGCCGCGTGCAGCGCGAGATTGGCGCGCACCCCGCCGTCCAGCCGATCGACGCCGGGGAAGCGGTTGAAGCCGAAAAGATTGGCGTCGGTGAAGGCGAAATCCAGGCTGTCCTCGTTCGGATAGCGGATCTGCTGGCTCGCGCCCACCGCCGGCGCCACCACGAGTTCGGCCATCGGCTCGATCAGCTGCGTGCCCCAGGCGCCGGAGTCGCGCATGAACGGCCAACGCACATCCACCGCCATCTGGGGCAGGGCGCGGGCCGTGTTCACCCGCGACGTCGGGCCGAAATTCGGTTGCAGGTTAAAGTCGGTGGCGTTGTACCCGATCGCGTCGGCGTGCAGCTTGAGCGTCCAGATATCGCCGAGCGCGCCGGTGAACGGCCGGTCCCATTCCACCGACAGGCGGGCGCGGCGGGTGTTGGTGCCGTCCGTGCGGACCACGTTGAAGAAGCCGGCGTCGAGCTTCAACCGGCCGCCCAGCGCGTCCGGTTGGCCGAAATAGCGATAGCGGTAATGCGGCAGCACCAGAGGCAGGCGGCTGTCAACGATCGTGGTGGGGTCGAGCCCCTGGTAGAAGCGCATGTCCAGGCGGGAATAGGCCCCCTCGCCGAACCCTTCCACATACACCTGGCTCGCCAGTAAGGTAGATGTCGTGCCGAGCGCGTTGCCCAGGTGGAAATCCCGGACATAGGCGGCGGAACTCGCGCGGTTGATGTTGAAGCCCCAGCGCCAGGTGGGGTTCAGGTCGAACTGGCCCTTGGCGTAGATCGTCGTCTGCGGCGAATTCTGGAAGTAGCCGAGCGAGCCGTTCAGCGACAGATAGCCGCTGTTGAACCGGCGACGGTACTCGACATCGAGATTGGGGCCGGCGCTGCTCGTCAGCATCGGCGTGATCGTCGCGTCCGACTGGCCGTCGATCACCCAGTAGTACGGCTGGGCGAGAAAGGCGCCGATATGGGAGTTCACGCCGAAGGAGGGGATCAGGATGCCCGACGCCCGCTTCACGGACGGATCGGCGGTGTAGAAATACGGGAACCACGCGACCGGCACGCCGAAGATCTGCATCTCGGTATCGGTGAACTCGATCCGCTTGTGCTGGCGGTCCTCGGTCGCGGTGCGCGCGTGCAACTGCCAAAGCGGCGGCAGGTAGGGGTTCTTCTTGCACAGGTTGCAGGTGGAATAGACCACCTTGGACAGCTGATCCAGCACGCCGTCGGTGCGCTTGCCGGCGTTGGCGGCCATCCGGGCGTTCTGCGGCAGGCGGGCGCGCAGGTTGTGCAGCACGCCGTTGCGCATGCCGTCCGACAGCCGGGCGGAATCGGCGAACAGCACCTCCCCGTCCGGCTCCAGCAGGACCACGTGCCCGGTCGCGGTGGCCACCCCCGTGGTGCGGTCGAAGGTCACTGCGTCGGCGCGCAGCACGTGATCGTTCTGCCAGGCTTCGACGTGGCCGCTCGCGATCACCAGCGTGCGGCTGCGCTCGTAGCGGACCTGATCGGCGGTGAATCCGACCGGCGCGGTGCTGTTAAAGCCGCCCCTTGAAGCCAACGCACCGAGCTGCGCGCGCGCCGCCGGCGGCACGAGAATGGCCAGCAGCGTCGCGACCAGCACGCGCCACGGACGCCGATCGCGGGGGCGCGCCATCTCAGCCATCCTCCATATGCAGCAGCAGGGCGAGCGCCAGCATGAGGCCGGCGGCGGCCGGAGCCCAGGCCGCCAATGCGACCGGCAGGGCGCCCGAGTCGCCGAACTCCTCGGCGAGCTTGGAGATCATGAACAGCGCGAAGCCGGCCCCGACCCCGGCCGCGAGCATCCGGGCCACGCCGCCGCGGCGCGCCGGGCGCAGCGAGAACCCGGCGCCCACCAGCGCCATCGTCGCCGTCAGCAGCGGCAAGGCGAGCAGCGCCTGGAAATGCAGGCGGTGGCGGATCGAGGAGAAGCCCGAGCGCTCCAGCAGGGCGATGAACCCCGGCAATTGCCAGACCGAGAGCGTGTCGGGGGAGGCGAAGCTTTCCTGCACCCGCGCCATGGTGAGATCGGTCGGCAGGTGCATCACGGTCGGCGGCTCCGGCGGCTGGTCGGGGCGCATCACCCGTGCCCCCGTCAGGGTCCAGCTGCCGTCGGCCAGTCGGGCGGAGGCGGCCTGGATCCGGCTGCTCAACTGGTCGTCCGCCAGCAACCGGAACACCGTCACGTCCCGCGCGGTCAGGACCTGACCCTGCACCGACACGTCGTGCCCATGCAGGATCGCCACGCCGCCCGGCCCCAGCGCGCGGTCGGCCTGGCGCAGCCAGAGCTGGCCGCCGTTCAGCGCGATCGGGCCGCCGCCGGTGCTCAGGGTGCGGTTTTCCAGCATCTCGGCGCGGGCGAACAGGGCCGAGGAAAGCGGCGTCACCCCGGCGGTGGTCACCACGCCGAACAGCGCGGCGCACAGCACCGGCCCGGCCAGGAATTCCCAGGCGGAGACGCCGGCGGCGCGCGCCACGATCAGCTCCGAGGAGCGGGTGAGTCGCCAGAAGCACAGCATGGCACCCAGCTGCACCGCGAAGGGCAGCACCTGCATCGCCAGATAGGGCAGCCGCAGCGCCGCGATGCCGACCACCAGGGCGAACCCGGCATCCGGGTGGTTGCTCGCCCGGCGCAGCAGGTCGATGAAGTCGAACAGCGACACCAGCAGCGTCAGCGCCACCAGCATGCCGAGCGCCGCGATCACGAACTGCCGCGCGATGTAGCGTGAGAGTGTCATCGCCGTGGTCACGCGCCCGGCGTCCCCTGGGCACCGCCCGACAGCCCCCGGCCGGCGAGACCGCCGGCCGGATGGCGGCGGGCGGAGATCTCGGGGCCGATCAGCAGGGCGAAACCCGCCAGCGCCGGCAGGATCGCCTGCGCCCAGATCAGTCCGATCGCCGCGTTGTCGCGCGCCGCCAGATCGCCGACGCCGAGTCCCAGCGCGACCAGCGCCACCACTATCCCGGCCGCTGCCAAGGGGCGGATCAGGCTGCCGTGGCGGCGGAACGTGCCGGTCAGCACCGACAGCAGCGCGATCAGCGCATAGGACAAGGTGCTCAGCGGCGTTGCCAGCCGCTTATGCGCCTCGGCGATCCAGTGCGGCCGATATTGCGCCGGCAGGAACGCAGGTGGATGCAGCAGGGCTTGCAGCCCTTCCTCGTTCATGCCGGGCGGGCGGCTGGCCTCGCGATGCCCGGTCTCCGCCAGATCGAGCACGTTGCGCCGGAACGTGAGCAGATCGAGCCGCCCGGTGCGCGGGTCGATCTGCTGGCGGCTGCCGTCGCTGAGGACGACTTTGGGGCCGTCCTTCCCCTGCACCAGCTGGCCGCGGCGCGCCATCACGGTCGCCTCGGCCGAGCGGTTGCGTGCATCGTCGATCAGGATGCCATGCAGCGTCCCGTCCGGGGCGCGGGAGCGGATATAGACGGTCAGGTTGGGGGAAACCTGGGTGAACACCCCGTCCTGCAACAGGAACGCGGCCACCTGGTTGCTGATTTCCCACTGGTAGGCGCGGAACGCGGCGAGGCTGGAGGGCACCAGCCACAGATTGAGCCCATAACCCGCCAGCGTCGCCAGCGCGGCCAGCACCAGCGCCGGCCGGGCGAGCGCCAGATCGGACAGGCCGGCCGCGCGCATCACCGTGATTTCCCGGTCCACCGCCAGGCGCTGATAGACGAACTGGATCACGACGAAGGTGGTGAGCGGCAGCACCACGGCGACGAAGCTCGGCACCAGCAGCGCGGTCAGCGCCACGAACACGCCCGGCGACAGGCCGTGGTCCACCACCAGCTGTACGAACCGCAGCGACTGGGTGAGCCAGATCAACGCCGTCAGCCCGACGGTGACAGCGAGCAGCCCGACCAGCAACTGGCGGAAAAGATAGAGGTCCAGCCTGGTGACGAGCCGCCCGGTGCGCATAAGCCTCCAACGACCGTTCACCGGCAACGATCGTTCACCGGCATGGCGCATCCCTACCACCCCGCGTGGGCGCGAGAAAGCCGGGGGTCAGGCCGCCATCCGTCGCAGCCAGTCGGTCGCCTCCGCCATCGCTTCGCGGGCCTTGGCGACCTGTTCGGTGTTGCGGACGAAGCCGTGCACCACGCCGGAGAACACCCGCAGGTCCACCGGCACCCCGGCGGCGCGCAGCTTGCCGGCCAACGCCTCCCCCTCGGCACGCAGCGGGTCGAGCTCCGCCAGATGGACCAGCACCGGCGCCAGGCCGGTCAGATCGGCGCGCAGCGGCGCGGCCAGCGGGTGGGTGCGGTCAGCCGCGTGGGAGGCATAGACCGACCAGTAGAACGCCATCTTCTCCGCGGTCAGCCCGTAGCCGGTCGCGAATTCGCGGTAGGTGGGCGTGTCCATCCGGCTGTCCACGACCGGGTAGCTCGCCAGGATGCCGCGCGGACGGACCTCGCCCGCGTCGCGCAGCGCCAGCGCGACGGCGAGCGCCAGGTTCCCGCCGGCCGAGTCGCCGCCCAGCAGGATCCGGTTGGGGTCGATCCCCCATTCGGCGCCGTTGCGCGCGAGCCAGGTGGTCACGCCGACGCATTCTTCCACCGGCTGGGGAAACTTCGCCTCCGGGGCGAGCGCGTAATCCACGCCCACCACGGTGACGCCGGCGCCGGCGGCATATTCGCGCATCAGGCGGTCGTGGGTGTCGATCGAGGCCCAGACCCAGCCGCCACCGTGGAAATAGACCAGCGCCGGCAGGTTCCCGGCCGCAGCCCCCAGCGGCCGGTGCACCCGGCACAGCACCCGCCGGCCGCGCACGGACAACCAGCGGTCCGCGCTCTCCGCCATTGCCGGCCCGCCGGCGGCGAGCGGCATGGCCAGCGCGTCGTTCACCGCGCGATGGGGGTCGAGCGGGACCTCCAGCCGGATCGGCGGATACTTGGCCGCCTCGGCCGCTTGGGCCTCCAGCCAGGCGCGCATGTCGGGATCGAGACGCGGGTCGGTCATGCCCTTCTCCTTTGTGGGTCGAAACACTATCTTAAGCGCTCTTATGCCAGGGAGCGACGTCCTCTGTTTGACCGAGGAGGTCCGATGCAAGCCTATCCGGCGGAACTCGCCGAACTCTGGGTGACCGGCGGTGAGCGCCTCATCCTTCGCCCGATCCGCCCCGAAGACGCCGCGGCACATGACGCATTCTTCCACCGGCTGACGCCGGAGGATGTGCGCATGCGGTTTTTCGCCGCCGTCCGCGAACTCACGCCCGCCCAGCTCGCCCGCTTCACCCGGCTCGACTACGCGCGCGACATGGCCTTCATCGCGGTGCGCGAAGCGACCGGGGAGACGGTGGGGGTCGCCCGCCTGGCGCGCGAGGACGATCCCAACGTGGCCGAGTTCGCGGTGGTGGTGCAGCCGGACGAGAAGGGGCACGGGCTCGGCGTGCGGCTGATGCAGCGCGTGCTCGACTGGGGCCGGCGCCACGGCGTGCGCGAGGTGGTGGGCGAGATCCTGGCGGAGAACGCGCCCATGCTCGATCTGGCGCGTTTCCTGGGTTTCCGGCTGCGCCACCTGCCGGCCGATCCCACCGTGATCGAGGCGCGGATGACGCTCCTCCCGCCCGCCGCCGAGTCCGTCGCGCCTTCCCGCGCGGCGGCCTGATCGGGCCGGCCCGCCCGTGCGGGCCGGCCCACGCCCGACGGCGGTCCGTCAGTCCGCGACGCCGATGTTCGCCACCGACCGCCCACGGGTTTCCGGCAGCATGAGCAGCGCCCCCACCATCACCCCGTAGGCCACCACGCCGAAGGAGGCGATGGCGACGCCGAGCCCCCAGCGATGCGCGAGGAAGCCCACCATGGCCGGGAACAAGGCGCCGATGCCGCGCCCGACATTATAGCAGAAGCCCTGGCCGGCGCCGCGCACCTCGGTGGGGAACAGTTCGGTCATGAATGATCCCATGGGCGAGAACATCATCAGCGAGATGTAGCCCATCAGGAAGCTGACGATCAGGATCTCGCTGTTGCTGAGCGGCGCCAGCATATAGACCAGCAGCAGCCCCGCGGAACCGATGGCCGAGACCATGAAGGTTGCCTTGCGGCCGATCCCGTCGGCCAGATACGCGCCCGAGAGGAAGCCGAAGAACGCACCCAGGATCAGCACCAGCAGATAGCTGCCGGTGCCGACCGAACTCATGTGCTTCACGGTCTTGAGGTAGGTGGGCAGCCAGATCGTCAGCACGTAGCTGCCGCCCTGCGAGCCGGTCACCATCAACGCGACGCGCCAGGTGATCGAGAGATAGGGCGGCTTCAGCGCGGCGAAGATCTGCGTGAGCGCGGTGCCCATCGGGCGGGTGTCGCGCGGCAGATCGGGTTCATCGACGAAGCGGCGGATGTAGAACACCAGGAAGGCCGGCAGGATGCCGATCCAGAACATCGCCCGCCAGGCGATCGCCTGCGGCATGATGGCGAAGAACAGCGTGTAGAAGAGCGCCGCCGCGCCCCAGCCGATCGCCCAGCCGGTCTGCACGATGCCGACCGCGCGGCCGCGGTATTTGTCGCGGATCACCTCGCCCATCAGCACCGCGCCGGCCGCCCATTCGCCGCCGAAGCCGAGACCCTGGAGCGCGCGGAACCAGAACAGCTGCTGGTAGTTCTGCGCGAAGCCGCAGAGGAAGGTGAAGACCGCGTACCAGATCACGGTGATCTGCAGGATGCGCACCCGTCCCACCCGGTCCGACAGCGCGCCGGCGATCCAGCCGCCGAAAGCGGAGATCAGCAGGGTGATGGTGGCAAGCTCGCCGGCTTCGGGCACCGTCATGTGCAGGACGGCGATCAGCGCCGGGATGACGAACGCGAACATCATCACGTCCAGCGCGTCGAGCGCCCAGCCGCCGAAACAGGCGATCATGGTGCGTCTTTCCCGAGCGGTCAGGTCGGAAAACCAGGCGAGCATTTCTCTCCCCCCCTTGGAGTTTGGTGCGCGAAATGAAGCACGCGCCGGGAGGAGAGGCAAACGGGGGACGCAAGCGGGGGACGCAAGCGGGACCGGTGGACCGCTCAGCCGAGGCCCAGCCGTGCCCGCTCCGCCGCCAGCTCCGCCGTGTCGCGGTAGCCGATCACGATCCCGCCGGCGAGCTGCGCCCCGCCGGCATAGCGGGCGATCCGCGCGTCCGGCATGGTGATGCGGTTGTGGTCGCGCAGCGCCCAGCCGAGCAGCGCTTCCCTGAGCCGCGCACGCTCCCCTGCCTGCGCCGGATCGGCGCCCAGATCGCGGAACTCGGACGGATCGGTGGCGAGATCGTACAGCATCGGCCGAAAGCCGGTGGCATGGACGTATTTCCAGCGCCCGTCGAACACCATGAACAGCCGGCAGTCGGGAATCGGCTGGTCCAGCGTGAGCCGGGCGTCCTGCATCGAATAGTCGTATTCCGAGAACACGCAGTCGCGCCACCGTTCCGGCGGCCTGCCGTGCAGCCAGGGCAGCAGCGACCGTCCTTCCATCACATGCGACGGCGGCGTGCCGCCGAACCATTCGATGAAGCTGGGTGCAAGGTCGATCGCCTCCACCAGCGCGTCGCACGCCGTCCCGCGGGTCGGATCGGCCGCCGGCGAGGGATCGACCACGATGAGCGGGATTTTCACCGAGGCTTCGTGGAACAGATCCTTCTCGCCGAGCCAGTGGTCGCCGAGATAGTCGCCGTGATCGGAGGTGAACACGATCATGGTCTTATCGGTCAGGCCGCGCGCGTCGAGGAAGCGGAACAACAGCCCCAGCTGGTCGTCGATCTGGCGGATCAGCCCCATGTAGGCTGGGATCACCCGCGCCCGCGTCGCGTCGTCGGAGAAGTTGCGGGAGACGCGATGCTCCATGAAGGCGCGATAGACCGGATGCGGATCGGCGCGCTCGGCGGCATCCCGCAGCGGGGGAACCACGTCGGTCTGGCGATACAGCGCGTGATACGGCGCCGGCGCGATATAGGGCCAGTGCGGCTTGATGTAGGACAGGTGCAAGCACCAGTTCCGCCCGTCGGCCGCCGCCTGGTCGATGAACGCCATCGCCCGGCGGGTCATGTAGGGGGTTTCCGAGTGCTCCTCCGGAATCCGCGCGGGCTTGTCGGCGTGCTCCAGCAGCCAGCCGTTCAGCACCTCCCCGTTCGGTCCCTGCGCGGCATTCGCCCACGCCTCCCACGGGCTCTCGCCGCCATAGCCGAGCGCCCGCAGATAGTTGTTGTAGGCCGGATCGCCGCGCCGCCCGCCGGCGGGAAACAGCCCGTCATCGCGTTCGAACGGCTCGAACCCGCATTCCGATTCACGGATGCCGATCGAACTGGCGGGATCGATCCCGAGCCGGGCCAATCCTTCCGCGTCGGCGGCCATATGCGTCTTGCCCACCAGCACCGTCCGCACGCCGAGCGCGTCCAGATGCTGGCCGAGCGTGGGTTCTCCGACCCGCAACGGGAACCCGTTCCAGTTCGCCCCGTGGGAGCGCATGTAGCGCCCGGTATAGAAGCTCATGCGCGACGGCCCGCATACCGGGGACTGCACATAGGCGCGGGTGAAGCGCACCCCGCGCGCCGCCAGCGCGTCGATGTTCGGGGTGTGCAGCGTGGGATGGCCGGCGCAGCCCAGGTAGTCGAACCGCAGCTGGTCGCACATGACCCAGAGGATGTTCTTCCGGGTCATGGCGGTGCGTTCCTATCGCCCGGTGAGGATCCGTTCGACCAGCTGCTTTACCGTCGGGATGAATCCATTCGAATAGAATGGATCCGACGCGAAGCGGTAGCCGTTATGGCCGGAGAACATCAGGTTGCGTTCCACCGCCGCCGGATCGTCGCTTTCATGCGCGATATCCTGGAGGGTCTTCTGGATGCAGAAGCTGCGCGGGTCGGGACGCTTGCCGGTGGTGTGCTCGGCCTCGTGCTGCGACCAGTTGGAAAAGCGGCACTGGCTGAGGCAGCCCATGCAGGCGATCTGGTCGGCGATGATCTCGCGCGCCTTGTCCGGGGTGACGAAGATCAGCGTGGAGTCCGGGGTGCGCAGCGCCTCGGTGAAGCCCCGGGCTTCCCAGGCGCGCACGCCGTCCCGGTCCGCGGCGGTCAGATAGACCGGCCGCTTGCGCGGGCCGACGCCGTATTCCGCCACGTGCTCGCCGACCGGCTCGGTGGTGAAGGCCACCTGGCGCTCGCTGCGGCCGCGCAATTCCTGCATGAAGCCGTTGTTCACCGCGCTGGAATAGAAGCCGGTGGGGGAGAAGCGGTTGAGGAAGATGTCGCCTTCCTTGAGCGTGAGCAGGCGCTTCTTCCAGGCCTCTCCGATCGGCGATTCCTGGGTCAGCAGCGGGCGGGTGCCGAACTGAAAGGCAACCGGGCCGAGTTCGGGGTTGTCGATCCAGTGTTCCCACTCATCGAGCCACCACACCCCGCCGGCCATGATGATCGGCGTGTCGTGCAGCCCGTATTCGGCCATCACCTTGCGCAGCGCCAGCACCCGCGGATACGGGTCTTCCGCCCGGTTCGGGTCTTCGGAGTTGGACAGACCGTTGTGCCCGCCGGCAAGCCACGGGTCTTCATAGACCACGCCGCCCAGTAGCTCGGCGGTCTTGCTGTAGGCGCGTTTCCACAGCGCGTTGAAGGCGCGGGCGGACGAGATGATCGGGTAGTAATAGACGTTGAACTTCGCCGCGATGTCGGACAGGCGGTACGGCATGCCGGCGCCGCAGGTAATGCCGGCGATCAGGTCTTTCGCCTGTTCCAGCACTTCCGTGATGATGCGCTCGGCGGCGCCCATCTCCCACAGGATGTTGGCGTGGATGCGCCCCTTGCCGCCGGCCAGGTCATAGGCGCGGCGGGCTTGCGTGAGCGCGCCCTTGACCGCGTAAGCCACCAACTCCTCGTGCCGGTCGGTGCGGGTTCGGCCGTGATAGATCTGCGGGATGCGGCGGCCGTGGTCGTCGAAACTGTCGGCGTTGACGGCGCTGAAGGTGCCCACCCCGCCCGCGGCGGCCCAGTTGCCCGATGACAGGCCGTTGGAGATGGACACGCCCTTGCCGCCTTCGACGATCGGCAGGATCTCGGCTCCGCCCATGCGGATGGCGTTGAGGAGTTTCATTGCGGGTCAGATCGGTTTGTCGGGGTGAGCGCGATGACGAACGGGCGCGGGCGCATGCCAACCGTCTTGTCACGGGGCAGTCCCGACAGCTTACAGATCATCGTGCCCCCCTGAATGACAACCAGTCCCCCCGCGACAAACTGAAGAAAAACGGCGCCCGAGGCAACCGCCGCGCGGACCGGGAACGTCCCGGCCCGCGCGGCCTGTCCTTACTCCGCGGCCGGCGCCTCGGTCCCGGGCTGGTCGCGCCGCTCGAACCGGTCACCCCCCCGGTCGCTGCGCTCCCCGCGGCCTGGCTTGGCGCCGACT